>VFKK01000247.1 GCA_009885605.1 Cyclobacteriaceae bacterium
AGATTGATATCCTTTTCTCGGGCTTTCGATCCAATATTCCCCGGATCTTTACCACCATGGCCTGCATCTAAAACAATTTTTTTCATCCGAAAAGCTGGCATCATCGTTTCGTTTGGAATAAATCCTCCAAAGAAAAATGGAATGACTAAAATCAGACAAAGAAGAATTTTTTTGTTGTTGAACCGTTCCATGAGGGCAATAGGATTAACTTTACACGAAATTTTATTCAAATTAAACAAAGCGTAAACAGCAGTGCAGGGATTCAGGCTCCATTTATTTTTGTTTTTTGGGCTAATGATTGTTCCTTTTTGGGTCACTGCGCAGCAACCTGCAAAACAACCCCAGGAAAGAAGGCTGGTTGTTCCGGACACTTTGGTTTCCCCGCCTCGCACTCAAATCCCCGCCGACACTTTGCAGAATCTTCAGGACACATTGTCCAATGGAGAAATTGCAAAAATTATGCCTACAAGCGCTATCACCACAGAAATTACATACTTCGCTGAGGATAGCATAGTTACAGATTTTGCAACCAACCGGGTTTACCTCTATAACAAGGCCTGGTTCGAGTATGGAAAGATTCGATTGGATGCTGATTTGATTATTATCGATTGGGAAAAATCAGAAATATTTGCCAGCGGAGTCACCGATAGCTTGGGAGTTGTGGCCGGAAATCCATTTTTCAAAGAAGGGCAAACTGTCTATGAGATTCGCAAAGAAATGCGGTACAACTTCAAGACTGAAAAAGCCATCATCAAAGATGTGGTCACCGAACAACAAGACGGAGTACTTCGTGGAGAAACCATCAAAAAAACCGAGGATGGCAGTATTTACATGAGTCATGGATATTATACTACCTGTAAACTCACAAAACCTCACTGGCATATTTCCTCCAAGAGAATCAAATCCGTAGAAGGGAAACAAGTCGTCTCCGGCCCATTTAACATGTATTTTAATGGAATTCCAACTCCATTGGGTCTGCCGTTTGGTATCATCCCGAATACGCCTGAGGAAAAAGCATCAGGAATTATTTTTCCATCCTATGGCGAAGAAAAAACCCGGGGGATGTTCCTGAGAGATTTCGGATATTATTTCGCTTTGAATGACTACATCCACGCAAGAGTAACCGGTGATATCTATTCCAAAGGCGGGTGGGGACTTAAGTCTCAGGCGGTTTATAAAAAGCGCTACCGATTTGGCGGGGGATTCAATATTGACTTCCAAAAATTCAAATCCCCGGAAACCGAACTCAATCCCGTAGACTATAATACCTTCCGGATCAATTGGAATCATACGCCCGAATCCCGTGGAAACAGCCGCTTTTCTGCTTCTGTTAATGCAGGAAGCACCAGTTATTTCAACAATGTGATCAGCCAAAATAACTTTGCCAATAACATCACTTCTGACCTTCAATCGAACGTCAACTTTTCGAAGACTTTTTCCGGAACTCCTTTTTCACTTTCGTCAAGTCTGAGACATTCGCAAAGCGTGCAAACAGGTGAAGTATCGCTTAGCCTTCCAACGCTGTCAGTAGCAATGAACCGACAGAGCCCTTTCAAAAACGTGAAATTCGAACCGTTGAAGACGCTTAACTTATCCTATAACTTTGACTTTCAAAACTCGATTTCAAACCGGGTTCCGCAGCAATTTGGAGTGGATAATGATTTGACAGGAGGATCGTCTTCAGCTCCTGAATTGATTCCATTCACGCCTGAAAACTTCGGTTTACTCCTTCAAAATGCGAGTAATGGCGCACAGAACAGAATCCCCGTAAGTTCTAATTTCACCCTTTTCAAGTATTTCACCGGAACTGCATCCGCTAGTTTTAATGAAATCTGGTATTTACAAAAAATCAATTACTACTACAATCCGGCTCAGGAGCGTGTGGACAAAATCATTGAAGATGGTTTCAACAGGGTTTCTTATTACACAAGTTCATTCAGCATGAACACCAACTTTTACGGCTTTTTCAACTTCAAAAAGGGAAAGGTTCAGACAATCCGACAACATATTCAGCCTACTTTTGCCTTCAGCTATACTCCTGATTTTTCTGACCCTGCTTTCGGTTATTACCAAGATGTACAAGTAAATGATGAAGGAGATACGCAGCGGTTTTCAAGACATCAGGGATTCATTTACGGAGGAGCTCCACTGGGTGAATCACGTGCTTTAAGTATCAATCTTCGAAGCGTACTTGAAGCAAAGCTCTTGTCCAAATCCGATACGGCCGAGGCGACTTCTAAGAAAATTCCTCTTCTGGAAAACATAGATCTCGGTACCAGTTACAATTTTGCAGCGGATTCCTTTCAATTGGCACCGTTCAGCATTCGGGCCAGAACAAGCTTTTTTGACAGAAAGCTTTCTGTCAACTTCAGTACAACACTCGATCCTTACGCCACCGCAGCTTACACTACTAACAACGAATTGGAATCTGTAAGAAGAATCAATGACTATGCGTGGAACAGAGGTCAGGGGCTTGGAACAATCAGAAATGCATCTTTGAACCTGAACGCATCTCTAAATCCGACCAGCGCTAAAAACCAAGGGGAAGTCAGAGATCAAATTACCGATGATTTCCTCCAGCAAGGCGGTATCATGAATGATGTTGTAGAAAGCGAAATCAACAGAATCGTCACAGATCCCAGCCAATACATCGATTGGAGTATTCCCTGGAATGTGACCTTTGGCTACAATCTGGCCTACAATAAACAGCCTAACGGGAACGAAAATATCACACAGGCTATCACTGTCAGCGGGGATGTTTCCATTTCTGATAAATGGAAAATCAATATGAATACAGGTTATGATGCGCAGGCAAACGAAATCACGCAAACTATGATAGGGATCTCCAGGGATCTCCATTGCTGGCAGATGAATGTGAATTGGATTCCTTTCGGAAAATTCACCTCTTATAGCATAGACATTCGTGTCAAATCAAGCTTACTTTCCGACTTGAAAGTTTCAAGGAGACGTTCGTTCTTTGACAGGTAACGGATATCGGATTGCTGATTTCGGATTTAAAAGCCTTAATCTGAACCTTTAATTGATTAAGTTTAGGCATATTTTTTACTAACTTTTTAAATCATAAAAGAAGAAATCAAACTCAGATCAAAGCTTTTTGCCCTGGCTGTCATAAAAATGACTGAAGAATTACCTCGTAAAAATTCAACCTTTCCGATTTGCAATCAAATAATAAAATCAGCAACCTCAGTGGGTGCAAATTATCGTTCAGCACTTCGAGGAAGATCTAAGGCCGAATTCATAGCCAAACTTGGAATTGTTGAAGAGGAGGCTGATGAAACTTTATATTGGTTTGAAATTATAAAGGAATCAGAACTTGCTGATTCCAAAGTGATTGATCCCTTATGGAAAGAGGGAAATGAGCTTCTTTCAATTTTTATCGCAATGATAAAAACAGCAAAAATTAATCAGTTCGAAAATAAGGTAAGAACTAGCCATTAAATCCGAAATCAAATATCCGAAATCCGAAATTCTTAAACTTTGGCCCGGCTCAGTGGCATTGTCATACATCTCGGACCACCAAGACCACGGGAAAGTTCGGAGGATGGTATCTCTAAAACCTCCACTCCCATTTGCCTCAAAGCACGGTTGGTATGGATATTTCGATTGTAAGAAATCACCCTCCTTGCTCCGATTGCAAACACATTTGCACCGTCAAACCATTGCTCCCGCATCGAATAATCAGGATTTCCATCGGCTGTGTGAAGGATCTCCAGATGCGGAATCTCCCGCTCCAAAATAGTCAGCAAAGACTCTTTAAGAACTTCTCTCTTTATATTGATTTTATCGTCTTTGATTTCTTTCAGTGTATAGAGTGAAGTTTGGAGAACTGCATTCAAGGCATCAGGATATGTCAAAACAAGATTCTCATCAATCACGGTAAACACCGTGTCCAAATGCATGTAGTTTCGTTTTTTCGGAAGGTGAACCTCATAAACCCGCTCAACAGAACCCTCGGCCAGCATCGCTTTGGCAGCATGATAAATCGCTTTTTCGTCAGTTCTTTCGGAATTACCAATTGCAACAGCTTTGTGAGAAAGTACAATCACATCACCACCTTCTATGCTTGGAGGGTTTTCGTGTCCCATGACCGGATAAAGCCGGTTTACAAAGTCTTTAAATTCGGGATGGTTTTCAAAAATCGTCCTCACCAAATCTGCCTCCCGCTGCCTTCCTTCCATTTTCATACTTGAAAAAATAATTCCGGAAGGCGTCAAAGCCATCGGATCACGCTGGAAATATAAGTTGGGGCAAGGAGCAATTGCAAAAGCAAAGTCCATCAATTCCCCATTTTTAAGGTTAGGTATTTTCCGTTTCAGCTCATGGATTTTAATCCCCGCCGTGAGTGCCGTTGCACATTCTGCCGTGGAATATCGCTCCAAAATATCCTCGGCAAGATGAACCAAACCCGACTTTTTCAAGGATTCACGCATGAGTTGAAGCAAAATATCTTGATCAGAAATCACTTTAACCAGCATTTCTCTCAGTTGATACACTTGTGCACCTGTGGACTGCTTGATCAAATCAGAGAAAAAGTCATGTTCCTTTTGCAAGGCTTCGAGATACGGGACATCTTCAAAAAGTAAATACTCTTTATTGTATGGAGTGAGCCGGTCGATTTCTTTTCCCGGTCGGTGCATCAATACTGCCTTCAAAGTGCCAAATTCTGAATTGAGCCTGAGGTTCATAGATTAAAATATTATTAACGTTTGAATTATTAAATTATCATTTTTTTAATCATTTACCATTTCTGTTGATTAAAAATTAAAAAAACTGAGTTTTGATAATTTTAATGCTTTGGCAAATTTTCAAATTAAAATAGAAAAAGCACCCAATAATTACCTCGGATTTCCATTTCGGAGATTATTTTCCATCTAAATCCAGAAATAAATCGTAATTCCTTTCTATGGAATGGCTTTTGCCAATCTTTAAAAAAACCAACGAGTATTAACCAACACAAGCTTTGAAAAAACTAATTACGCCAATCGTCTTTTCCCTCTACATGATTTTGACCAGTTGCGCGACTCTCACCCAGATAGCGGATGCAGCGGGTCAGCAACTCATGAATCCGACCAATGCCGAAATCAACTCGGGAATTAAAGAGGCTTTGGAGAAAGGAACCGGAATCAGCGCCGAGCGTCTTGCTGTCCAAAATGGCTATTTGGGAAATCTGGATGTGAAAATCCTTTTTCCACAGGAAGCTAAAAATGTAGAAAGTACGCTTCGATCTCTGGGCCTTGGCTCGATGTGCGACCAGGTGATTACAAGTTTGAATCGTGCCGCGGAAGATGCAGCAATGGAAGCTAAACCGATTTTCGTGGATGCGATCAAGCAGATGAGTTTCCAGGATGTGCAGAAAATCCTTCTGGGAGAGCAAAATGCCGCCACCCAATATTTCCAGGGAACAACCACTACTTCATTGAGCGCCAAATTCTCTCCAATCATCGATGCCAGTTTGAAAAAAGTAGATGCGACCAAATACTGGAGTGACGTAATGACCCGATACAATAAGGTGCCATTTGTGAAAAAAGTGGATACTGACCTGACAGCCTATGTGACTCAGAAAGCAATTGATGGCCTGTTTATCGAAATTGCAAAAGAGGAATTGAAGATCAGGGAAAATATTACCGCTCGAACTTCGCCTTTGCTTCAGAAGGTTTTTGGCTACGCCGAAAAACAAAAGAAACAAACTCCGGGAAGTTGATCTGAAAAAAAATCAATGACCTAATAAAGAAAAAAACCTGGCTCTCACCAGGTTTTTTTCTTTCCTAAAAACTATTTTATCGCTTACCCCACCAAATTAACAATTAGGTTTTCAGCCTCTTTAGTCACTTTCACCACTCCTTTTTGAGATAGGCCTTTCATTGCCACATCCCATTTCTTTCCACTAAGTCCGGATTGGGTTTTCAGATCCGAAAGTGAAGCAGGATGGTTTTTGCTTAGTAGATCAAAGATGATTTCCTCGTCTTCATTCAATTCCACAGCCTTCTTCTCCGGTCTCATCTGAGGGAAGAAAAGCACTTCCTGGATCGTAGTTTTATTCGTCAAAAGCATCGTC
>VFKK01000216.1 GCA_009885605.1 Cyclobacteriaceae bacterium
CCCTTGCTCACCGTGATGGCGTATGGAATGTATAAAAATGATCCCGAAAATATCCTCAGTCAGGCTACCGCTGTTGAGGTTTTTCACAATTTCACCCTGATGCATGACGACATCATGGACCAGGCTCCTCTGAGAAGAGGAAAAGCAACTGTCCATGAAAAGTGGAATCACAACATCGCTATACTTTCGGGTGACGTTATGATGGTGAAAGCTTATGATCTGTTGCTCCCAACCGATCCTGCAATGCTTCCGGAAGTCATCCGCTTGTTCAATAAAACTGCCGCAGAAGTTTGCGAAGGTCAACAGTTTGATATGAATTTTGAAAGCGAAGCTCAAGTATCCGAGGAGGCTTATCTGAATATGATCCGGTTGAAAACCGCTGTTTTGCTTGGCTTTGCCCTTCAAATGGGAGGAATTTTAGCAGGAGCTGACCCAAAAGATGTTCAGATGCTGTATGATTTCGGAGTAAACATAGGCGTTGGCTTTCAGCTGAAAGATGATCTCTTAGACGTTTTTGCCGATCAGGCAAAATTTGGGAAGCAAGTTGGCGGAGACATCATTTCTAATAAAAAGACATTCCTTTTGATCAAAGCACTGGAATTGGCAAAAGGAAAAGATACAGAGGAGCTTCAGTTTTGGCTTTCGCAGAAGGAATTTGACAAGGAAGAAAAAGTAAAAGCTGTCAAGGCTGTCTATGAAAAGTTGGGGATCAAAACCCTAACCGAGACTAAAATGAGCGGCTATTTTGAAGCAGGATTCAGACAATTTGAATCCATATCTTTCACTAATGAGAACTACTTCAACGAACTTCGACAAATCACCGAGGATCTCATCCACCGCGAAAAATAAGAAATGAATTTATCGATTACAGTCATTCTGATCATCCTAACGGCGATCATAAGTATTTACGGGTTTAATAATTCGACGTTCCTGGAACGATGCCTATTTATTCCATATCGAATCAAAAAGTACGGGCAATGGGATCGCTTTATCACTTCTGGATTCATCCATAAGGATTACATGCACTTGCTCTTCAACATGTTCACCTTTTATTTCTTTGGAGGAGTGGTTGAGCAGTTGCTTGCGTACAAGTTTGGGATGATGATAGGAGGAATTTTATTTGTCGCATTCTATCTCCTCGCAATTATCATAGCAGACATCCCAACTTATTTGAAGAATCAGAACAGGAGTTATTACAGAGCTTTGGGGGCCTCCGGAGGAACATCCGCCACAGTATTTGCAAGCATCATCATTTTACCTTTGTCTGACATTTGTCTGTTCGGAATAATCTGTCTTCCCGGATTTATTTTGGGTGGTCTTTTCCTGATCTATTCTTATTTCAAAGGAAAAAATCAAGACGATTCCATTAATCATGACGCTCACCTTTACGGAGCGATTTTTGGGATTATTTTTATCCTGATTATTTCCCCCGGAAGCGCCTTGACTTTCATCGAAGAAATCAAAAGTTACAGACCCTTTTAAAAAAAATATCTCCTGAGAAATCAGGAGATATTTTTTTTTACTTTTTCTCATTCAGTTTCGTTCGCATCTCTTCGATATTGAGAATCTTCGAAATCTGGGTTTGTTCGAGTTTTTTGAATCGAACCAGCTGCTCATCGATTTTGGTGACCAATTCGACTTTCACTTCTTCAGCTTGGTCGGTCGGTTTGTAATCGCCATTCCCTACAACCGAGCTCAAGTGCGCCAGTTTATTATTCAGTCGGATCGGGTAGTTCAAAGGGTCCTGACCGCTCTTGTTTTGAGTCTGGTAGAGTGTCTTTTCAATCTCATCCATTTCTGTAAGGATTGCTTCCAGATTATCCGGCTTTGTTTCTAGGCTGTCCATTTCTGATCTATACTGACGAATCAATTTGATGGTCTGGTGAGTCTCGGTGAGTTTGTCTCGCACGCCTACCAGGAATTTAAACTGAGAAGCAAGGTCTTCCTGAGTAGATTCATATCTAGGATCAGCCAAAACTTTGAAGCTTTGCTCCTGCGCAACTCCGTCCAAAGTCATGCGTACTTTATAAGTCCCCGGAATCACTTTCGGTCCGAGAAGGTTTGCCGACCACATGATTAATCCTTCAAAGCCTTCAGAATTCTCCAATCTCAGGTTCCAGTTAAATTCATTACTTCCAGCTTTCACCTTCAATGTATCGCCTTTGACTCCTTTGGTAGAAAAAGTTCTCAGGGTCTGACTTTTTTCATCCAGAAACTCGATTTTCAAATCTTCCTTTGGTTTTTCTTTGATGAAATAATAAACCAGAACTCCTCCAGGACGATTGGTTCCTGCTGTTGCACTTTCTCTTTTTACACCATCGATGCGGTAAGAATCCTGCGGCTTAAACAGGTGAAGGGCTTTATTTTCAATTCCAGGCTCGGCTTGATGCAAGACTGTCAAGTCATCAATCATCCAAAAAGATCGCCCTTGAGTGGCCGCAATCAGGTTATTTTCTTTGATCGTCAAATCTGTAATCGGCACGATTGGTAAATTCAACTGCAAAGAATGCCATGAAGCTCCATCATCTTTCGAATAATAGATTGCAGTTTCGGTTCCTGCGTAAAGCATTCCCCTTTTCATTGGATCCGCTCTGACTACCCTTGTGAAATGCTCAGCTTTAATCCCAGATATAATTTTTGTCCAGGTCTTGCCGTAATCTTTCGTCTTATATAAGTAGGGCTCAAAATTACCTGACTTGTACCCTGTCGCAGCAAAATAGGCCTCTGCCGGATCAAAAGGACTGACTTCAATACTATTGATTTGCAACCATTCGGGCATATCCTTGGGAGTTACATTTTGCCAGCTTGTACCATTGTTCTGAGTCACATGAACCAGTCCATCATCAGACCCTGCCCAGATCACTCCTTTCTTTACGGGAGATTCTGCTGCAGTAAAAATTGTCGCATAATATTCCACGGAAGTATTATCCTTCGTGATAGGACCCCCTGAAGAGCCAAGTTTTGTCTGATCATTTCTGGTCAAATCCGGTGAAAATACGTCCCAGCTTTGGCCTCCATTATTAGATCTGTGAAATTGATTACTGGTGGTGTAAAGTATTTTCGGATCATGAGGAGAAAAGAAAATCGGGAAATTCCATTGGAAACGATATTTCATATCTTCTGCTCCATGTCCCATTGGATTGTTTGGGTACACGTTTACAGATCTTGAAGTACCATTTCTGTGATTTTCTCTCGTCAAATAACCCCCGTAAGATCCGCCATAAACGATGTCATTATCGAGAGGATCCGGTGCAATCCAACCACTTTCACCCCCTGCTGTTGGTTGCCAGTCGTTTTCAGTGATAGCCCCACCATCATTTCTATGTCGGATTCTTAATGTGGAATTATCCTGTTGTGCACCATAGATTCTGTAAGGGAAGCTGTTATCCGTAGTGACTCTGTAAAATTGAGAAGTAGCCTGATTCATCATCGATGACCAGGTAGTCCCTCCATCTTCCGAGACCTGAGCCCCTCCATCGTCTGCAATTATCATTCGCTGACTGTTCTTTGGATCAATCCAAAGATCATGATGGTCACCGTGTGGCGCATTCGCGGCTTTAAATGTCTTTCCTCCATCTGTTGATTTATGATAGCTAACATTTAAGACATATACTGTTTCCTCATTCTCAGTATCGGCGTATATCCTCGAGTAGTACCAAGCTCTTTGTCTAAGACTTCTGTCCTCATTAGTTTTTATCCAAGTCTCACCTGCGTTAGTGGATGTGTAAACTCCTCCGTTTTCATTTTCGATAATTGCGTAAAGGCGATTTGAATTCAACGGAGAAACGGCAATCCCCATGATTCCCAACAATCCATTAGGGAATCCTTCCTTCGTAGTCAGATCCTCCCAGGTTTTTCCTCCATCTGAAGTTTTGTACATTTTTGAACTAGGCCCGCCACTTTCGAGACTGTAAGGAGTTCGCTTGAGATCCCATGTAGTTGCATATAGAATCTCGGCGTTCTTAGGATCCATGACCAAATCAACTGCTCCTGCTAGATCACTTGCAAATAGTACTTTCTCCCAATTTTTACCTCCATCGGTAGTCTTGAAAACACCTCGGTTTGTATCTGGTTTAAAAATATCTCCCAAAACTGCTGCATAAAGAGTGTTGGGGTCTGTTGGATGGATGCGAAGTCTAGAAACAAACCGACTTTTATCCAGACCTGCTCGGTCCCATGTTTTGCCGGCATCGGCACTTTTCCAAACTCCATAGCCAAAGGATACATTACCTCTGACCGTTTTTTCTCCACCACCAGCATAGACTACACATGTATCACTTTCTGATACAGAGACAGCTCCTATCGATCCGCCAAAGAAACCGTCCGAAACAGACTTCCAGGTTTTGCCCGCATCGAGTGTTTTCCAAACTCCGCCGCCAGTTGATGCAAAATAATAAGACTTATCACTTCCGGGAACTCCGGTCACTCCATCTGCCCGACCTCCCCGATGTGGGCCAATGAGTCTCCATTGGAGCGCATTATAAACTGCAGAATCCGGGACCTGCTGGGCATGTAAATTTCCTGAGAGTACGTTTAAACTCAGAAGAATTCCCGCTACCCAAAACAGCAATTGTTTTTTCATAAATAGTAGATTGATGATATTTCAAGATAGAAATTAGAGGAACATATCGGAAGTTGAACCGAAAAAATGATTAGTGGTGATTTATTCACTTAGTAAGCAAAAAAAAAGCTCCTTCGATTGAAGGAGCTTTCTATTGGTGGTGATTTTTAATTAAGCCTCTACAGCTACTGGTAGAACACTTACATAAGATCTGCCATCAAATTTTTTCTTGAAGGTAACTACACCTGTTCCCAACGCAAAAAGAGTATGATCTTTTCCTATACCAACATTTTCACCAGGGTGATGCTTAGTACCTCTTTGTCTCACGATGATGTTGCCTGCAATTACTTGCTCTCCACCAAACTTCTTCACACCCAATCTTTTGGATTGTGAATCTCTACCGTTTCTGGAACTACCTACGCCTTTCTTATGTGCCATAGCTTTATTCGTTTATCGTTTTCAAAGAAAACTTTAGAGTGTTATATTTTCGATCAAAACTTTAGTGAAATCTTGTCTGTGACCATTCTTCTTTTTGTAGCCTTTTCTACGCTTCTTTTTGAAGACAATCACTTTATCACCTTTTACATGATCCAGGATTTTCCCAGATACCTTGGCTCCTGCTAATAGAGGAGCTCCTACAGACACAGAGCCGTCAGCTTCCGCTAACAAAACTTGGTCAAATTCCACGGAAGCGCCAGCGTCACCGTCAAGCTTGGGAGCATAGACGTGCTGATCTTTTGTTACTTTGAACTGCTTTCCAGCGATGTTTACAATTGCGTACATGAGTATTTTGAATTCTTAGTCGAAATCGGAGTGCAAATATAGGCAAGAAGAATTAAACAAAAAAGCTGGGTTTAGAAATAATCCAGACGAATTTGATCTTATCGACAAGATCACTTGGAATCAGATATAAAAGTCTTCATTTAAATCAGTATTCTGGGATTTGTGATGAAAGAAATTGAATGCGTAAATTTATTGAAATATCTCCTTATAACTGATAATCAAGTGATTGGGCAGAGATTTTCAATGTGAATTTTTCTGACCATGAGTCAATATCGCTTTGAATTTTGGTAAAAAAAACTTTTTTTAAATTTTCTTAAGAATTATTCAAGGCCTCAAAAATGCATAATTAGCTAATCTTAAACTTAACTTATATTAAGCTAATCCATTGATTTATATTAATTTATTAACTAATTGAATTTTGGTCAAAAAACATATCAAAGTGATTCTTTAAGGATTTTTTTTGTCAGTTTTGGTTTACATATTTGTTGGAGGCTGTTCTGAAAAGGCAGCCTTTGCCAACCCCAAACCAGATTGATTTACTAAACAAAGTGCCTTCAATACCAATACATAGTACATAACCGAGAGAGAGAAAGATGCAGCAAGAACCAATTTTAGTAGAGAACAACAATCGATTTGTTTTATTTCCTATTCAGCACAACGACATCTGGCAATATTACAAGAAGGCAGAGGCAAGCTTTTGGACAGCTGAGGAGATTGATTTAAGTCAGGATTTAAGAGACTGGAAAGCACTTAGTGATGGAGAGCGTCATTTTATCTCGCATGTATTAGCTTTTTTCGCTGCTAGTGACGGGATAGTAAACGAGAATCTTGCTGAACATTTTGTTTCGGAAGTGCAGTATACCGAAGCTAAGTTCTTCTATGGGTTCCAGATCGCAATGGAAAATATTCACTCAGAAACCTATAGTTTACTAATTGATACGTATATCAAAGATGCCGTGGAAAGAGATCGCTTGTTAAATGCGATGGAGCACATAGAGTGCGTAAAGAAAAAGGCTGACTGGGCATTGAGGTGGATCGATAATGGAAATTTCCAGGAACGATTGGTGGCCTTTGCAGCAGTAGAAGGTATCTTTTTTTCTGGCTCATTTTGTTCTATTTTCTGGATGAAGAAAAGAGGACTTATGCCAGGTCTTACATTTTCAAATGAGTTGATATCCCGTGACGAAGGACTGCACTGTGATTTTGCTTGTCACTTGTATACGAAACATGTGATAAATCCTTTACCAAAGGAAACAGTTCGACAGATCATCATGGATGCCGTTGAGATCGAAAAGGAGTTTGTCACAGACGCACTTCCTGTACGCTTGATCGGAATGAATGCTGATCTGATGTGTCAATATATTGAGTTTGTAGCTGACAGACTTTTAGACGAGTTGGACTGCGAAAAAGTATGGAACAGTACTAATCCATTCGATTTTATGGATATGATCTCCCTTCAGGGCAAAACCAACTTCTTTGAAAAACGAGTTGGAGATTATCAAAAGGCAGGCGTAATGAAAACAGGAGATGCTTCTGAATCATCCGCAAGATTCTCAATTGGCGAAGATTTTTAATAACCCATTTTTACCACCATTCCAAACAGGACCCGAATATGTTAGTACTCAAAAGAGACGGAAGACGAGAATCTGTAAGATTCGACAAAATCACAGCTAGGATCGAAAACCTATGCTATGAGTTGGATCCAAAATTTATCCAGCCAATAGAAGTGGCAAAAAAGGTTATCGATGGCCTTTATGATGGAGTAAGTACTACAGAACTGGACAACCTGGCATCAGAAGTTTGTGCATCACTGACTGTGAAGCATCCCGACTATGCAACCCTTGCTGCCAGAATCGCCATTTCGAATCTTCATAAAACTACTAGTCAGTCCTTTTCAAATACAATGAAAAGACTGTACACATATGTCAACCCAAAAACAGGCGGAAATGCTTCTTTGATAGATCCAGAAGTGTATGGAATCGTTAAGAAGAATGCGGCAAGACTTGACGAAACAATAGATTACAAAAGAGATTTTGGCTACGATTACTTTGGCTACAAAACTCTTGAAAAGAGTTATTTGATCCGACTGGACGGTAAAGTTGTAGAGAGACCTCAGCATATGCTTATGAGAGTTGCTGTAGGTATTCACAAGGAAGACATTGAGTCTGCTATAGAAACCTATAATCTCCTTTCAGAAAAGTGGTTTACACACGCCACTCCGACCCTTTTCAACGCAGGAACACCAAAACCTCAACTTTCATCGTGCTTCCTCCTAACCATGAAGGATGACAGCATAGACGGGATTTATGATACGCTTAAGAATTGCGCAAAAATCTCTCAGTCAGCAGGAGGTATTGGTCTTTCGATTCATCATGTAAGAGCAAAAGGTTCGTACATCAAAGGCACCAACGGAGTTTCCAATGGAATAGTCCCGATGCTTAGAAACTTTGACATGACAGCTCGCTATGTAGATCAGGGTGGTGGAAAAAGAAAAGGAAGCTTTGCCATCTATTTGGAACCATGGCATGCGGATGTGAAGGATTTCTTAGAACTAAAGAGAAATCACGGGAAAGAAGAAATGCGTGCGAGAGATCTATTCTACGCAATGTGGATTCCAGATCTATTCATGAAGAGAGTTGAGCAAAATGAAGATTGGTCATTATTCTGTCCGAATGAAGCGCCTGGACTTTCAGATTGCCATAGCGAAGAATTCGAAAGATTATACGAGAAATACGAGAAAGAAGGAAGAGCTCGTGAGACAATCAAAGCTCAAGAACTTTGGTTCGAAATCTTGGAATCACAGATTGAGACGGGAACTCCGTACATGCTTTACAAGGATGCTGCAAATAGTAAGTCCAACCAAAAAAATCTGGGAACTATTAAGTCATCAAACCTGTGTACCGAGATCATCGAATATACCGCTCCAGATGAAGTTGCTGTTTGTAATTTGGCATCCCTAGCATTACCAAAATTCATATCAACAGGTCCGGATGGAAAAGCATTCTTTGATCACCAGAAGCTTTACGAAATCACCAAAGTTGCAACCAAAAACCTGAATAAGGTTATTGATGTAAACTATTACCCTGTAGAAGAGGCTCGCAAATCCAACTTCCGTCATCGACCGATAGGCTTGGGTGTACAAGGTTTGGCAGATGCGTTTATCATGCTTCGAATGCCATTTGACTCACCTGAAGCAAAAGGACTAAATGAGGACATCTTTGAGACGATTTATTACGCTGCCATGGAGACATCTATGGAATTGGCAAGAACTCAAGGGACCTACGAAACTTACGAAGGATGTCCTGCTTCTCAGGGAATCTTCCAATTTGACTTGTGGAATGTGACTCCCAAGTCAAACCGATATGATTGGGTTAGTTTGAAAGAGAAAGTTAAAAAGTTCGGATTGCGAAATTCATTGCTTGTGGCTCCAATGCCTACTGCTTCCACCTCCCAGATCTTGGGCAATAACGAATGCTTCGAACCTTACACTTCGAATATCTACACGAGAAGGACTCTTTCCGGGGAGTTCATTATTGTCAATAAGCATTTGATGAAGGATCTGATTGAGTTGGGACTGTGGAATGATTCGATGAGAAACCGACTTATTTCAACTAATGGATCCGTTCAGAGTGTTCCAGGAATCCCTCAACACATTAAGGATATTTATAAAACCGTCTGGGAAATTTCTCAAAAGATTATCATAGATATGGCCGCTGACAGAGGCGCCTATATATGCCAATCTCAGAGTATGAATATTTTCATGCAAGATCCCAACTTCGGAAAACTCACCTCTATGCATTTCTACGCTTGGAAAAAGGGGTTGAAAACCGGTATGTACTACCTCAGATCTCAGGCTGCTACAAGTGCGATCAAATTCACTTTAGATAAATCATCTTTTGAGCCAAAAGTCGCAAAAATAAGCGCAGAAGAAGTGGCCAAAGCAGAAAAACAAGATGCCATAGCTTGCTCTTTGGATAATCCTGAAGGATGCGAGATGTGTGGGAGTTAAAATTTTAGAGTTCGTTAAATGGCAAAACGCGTTTGAAACTTTCAAACGCTTTTTTTTTACAAAAAAAATTAATTAAAAACATGAATAGCGAAGAAATCAACAAACTAATAAAAGTTCTTAATGAGGAGACTCAAGCTCTTTTTGGAATAATGACTCCCCAACATATGATTGAGCACTTAACTATAACAATGAAATTGTCTTCATCGAGAATTAAAATCCCAGATTTTGAACCAAACGAAAAACAACTAGCTCAAAAAAACTTATTGCTAAATACCTCTTTAGATTTTCCGAAGGGAATAAAAGCTCCGGGTTCAACAGGTGACTTACCTGGCCTAAAAATGAAGGATTTGGCAGTCGCTAAACAAAAGCTGATAGCCAGCATTGAAGAATTCAATTTATATTTTCAAAGTAATCTCGAAGCTAGAACAATCCATCCCCGATTTGGAAACTTAAACCATAATGAGTGGTTACTATTCCATAAAAAACATTTTATTCATCATTTAGGTCAATTCGGAATTAACTACCAATAAGTCTCAATTAGTATAAAACAAAAAACCCAGCAGTATGAGTGCTGGGTTTGAATAATGTGGCGGCGAC
>VFKK01000219.1 GCA_009885605.1 Cyclobacteriaceae bacterium
CCTTGGACAAACCGATAAACAACACAGCATTACTTACATCCGATTCAATGAGGAGGCAAATGGGTTTGCAACTCAGCCGGATCTTTCCCTAACCCCGATTCAACTATCTGAAAATCCAAATTTTCTGGATTCTATCTATACCATTGGAAACCAGAAGATAGGTTATGTAGTGTACCATTTCTTTGCTCCTGGATCCGGCGCAGGTAGCACTTCCTACGATGATGAAATGGATGCGATCTTTGCAAATTTCAAAGCAAATGACATCGACCACCTGATTGTGGATTTTCGTTACAACAGCGGCGGCTTTGTATCATCTGCTGTAAATTTGGCAAGTTTGATTGGCCCGGGAGTAACCCAGTCTCAAGTCTTTTCGAAGACCAGATACAATGCGTTGGTAATGCAGGAAGTGCCTGAGTTGAAAAACCAGCAAACAGCGTTTAAAACTAAAGCTCAAAATCTTGGAACCACTCTTTCAGGAAACAGAGTGTATGTTTTAACTTCTAACAGGACAGCCTCCGCTTCCGAACTCATTATTAATGGTCTAAAACCTTACATGAATGTGTTTCTCATTGGGGATAAGACCACTGGAAAAAATGTAGGTTCGATTCCTTTCGAAGATGAGAAAAATCCTCAAAACAAATATGGATTACTTCCGATTGTATCCCAAAGCTTTAACAGCTTGGATCAGTCTGATTATTCAACAGGATTTACTCCTAATATAATTTTAAAAGAATCCTCAGAAAGACTTCGGCCATTGGGCGATGTAAATGAGCTATTGCTTCGCACCGCCATTTCTGAAATCACCGGAACCCCACCTTCGGGCAGATTTCAAAAACTTGATAGAAATGACGTCGGGAGTACAATCGATTTAAAAATCAGATCGGGTAAAATGATTGAAACCCAGAAATTCAAGTAAATGAAAATGATCTCTGAGAAAGAGATCATTTTCATTTAACTTTCATCCCAAAATTGTAACGCTTTTTTATATATTTTTTTTTAATATTCCCGGATGGTTCCCATTTTGATTTTCAAACTTAAAATGAATGGAAATCGTAGCCACCTTTTTTCTTCTGCTTATTACCTATTTTATGGGCTATTTATCTCTTGTACTGCTGGTCATGAGACCTCAAAGTAGCGTGAGTCAGGAGAATAATACAGGTGCTTGGGTCCCGGATCACATCAAAATCATTTTAATTAGTTTTGGTATTTCCCTTGCAACCACCATTCTGGTATCTTCCCTTTTTGTTTTTGAGAAATGATGCTTTCAAAAAAGAATAGTTAAGAAAAAATCAACACAAAAAAACGGCCTCATTCTGGCCGTTTTTTGACTTAAAGAGAAATCCTTAAATCGCTTTTTTCAAATTCTCTTTAGCCAATTCGAATGTTGGTTCAAGTGCGATTGCTTCATCAAATGCCGTCTTTGCTTCGGCTTTTGATCCCTGTTCAAGGTAAATCATTCCTTTCAGGTTCAACGCTGCGGCCTTCATATCAACCTGCTGAGTTTCAGTGGCTGATTTTGGAAATCCGATTTTTTCCTCCGGCTTGGCATTTTTAACAAGCATATTTACGGAATTCAAAGCCTCCGGAAAACGCTTCAAAGAGTATTGGATAAATGCTGATTTGTAAAGGCTGAAATTGTCACCAGTCAGCAAGTACAAACTTTCGAAATGTGGAAGGGCCCTGTCTAATGCTCCCACTTGCTCCAGGGAATAGGCAGCGATTTCCAAAGCGGTGGTATTGTTTCCATTTCCACCTTCTATAATATCCAAAGCCACTAAGGCAGCTGAAGTGGATTGATTCAACTCGAAATAAAGGCTAGCCAATAATTCAGCGTATCGAATGTTTGTAGGATTGCGAAGAAGCAAGTCGTACAACTTGACTTTTGCTACATCATAATCATTGTAACGAACAGCCAGCTGGTAAGCTGCCTGATCAGACAAGTCGAGAGCCATACTTGTTTTAGGATCAAGTTTGGCCAATGAATCAAGATTTTGGGAAAAGAGGGGGCTGGCACAAATGACCAGGAGCAGCATGAGAATTACGCGCTTCATTAGATGATTTAATTTATGTTATGATTTTGATGGTTTGCTTGCTGTAGAGAGTCCTTTGGAACGGGCAATTTCCAGCATTAATTCACGAGCCTGTTCAGGATTGTTATGAATTTTGCCCTCCAATATAGCTTCTTTAATCTCTTCTTTAATCTCTCCGATAATTTTTGAAGGAGGAATTCCAAAGGTTTCCATTATTTCTTCCCCTGAAATTGGGGGTTGGAAATTCCTCATCTGATCTTTTTCTTCAACTTCCTTCAGCTTTTGATCCACTTTATCAAAATTTTGAAGATAACGTTTCACTTTACTGTTGTTTTTGGAAGTCACGTCTGCCCTGCAGAGTTTCATCAAATCTTCAATATCATCTCCCGCATCGAATAGTAGCCTGCGCAAGGCAGAGTCGGTCACTTCATCTTTTACAAGAGCGATAGGTCTGAGATGGAGGCGCACCAGATTTTGCACATATTTCATGCGCTCATCCATGGGAAGTTTCATCCTTCGGAAAATCTCCGGAACCATCCTCGCTCCTTTGTCTTCATGCCCATGGAAAGTCCATCCTACTTTTTGGTTAAATCTTTTAGTAGCCGGCTTGGCTATGTCATGTAAGATTGCAGCCCATCGTAGCCAAAGGTTGTCACTAAGCAGGCATACATTATCAAGAACTTGCAGCGTGTGATAGAAATTATCCTTGTGGGACTTATCATCAACCGAATCGACTCCTTGCAAATCTACCATTTCCGAAAAAAACTGATGGAGCAGCTTTCCTGCGAAAAGCAATTTGAAACCATAAGATGGTTTTGGCGTCGCTATAATTTTATTCAATTCATCGATAATTCGTTCTGCAGAAATAATTTTCAGCCTGTCTGCATTTTCTGAAACTGCAAAAAAAGTATCGGCATCTATGTCAAAATTGAGTTGAGCGGCAAATCTTACAGCCCGCAACATTCTCAGAGGATCATCTGAAAAGGTAATATTTGGCTCAAGAGGAGTACGAATCAGCTTTCGCTTGATGTCTTTCTGACCATCAAACGGGTCTAGTAAATCCCCATAATTTGCGGCATTAAGTGAAATAGCCATTGCATTGATCGTGAAATCCCTTCGCTCCAAATCCTCTTCCAATGTTCCGTCTTCTACAACTGGCTTACGGGAATCAGATCTGTATGACTCTTTTCTGGCACCCACAAATTCCAACTCGTATTCATCCAGTTTCAGCATGGCCGTACCAAAATTTTTGAAAACTGAAAGAGGAACGTGGTAATCAAATTGCCTTGCCACTTCTTGAGCAAGTTCAATTCCACTTCCAACGCATGTGAAATCAATATCTTTACTCGATCTGTTCAGGACAAGATCACGAGCATAACCTCCCACGACATAGGTTTCCAACCCCAGTTTAGCAGCAGCCTTTGTGACTTTGCCAAAAACCTCATGCTGGTCCAAATGGGATTTAAAATTCATCCCCTCAAAATTTTGATATCGCCTTCAGCCCCCAGGCAGATTTCTTTCGTACTGGGACTGTATAATGGAAAAAGTAAATCAGTGGCATGGGATGGGTTCTCCTGAGATTCTAAATTTACCAGAACCAAAGAATTGATCTGAAAAAGAAGTTTATTCCAATTAGGCTCTCGAATCAGGGAGAATTTCAGTACTCCATTCTCCGTCGGTCCGCCTTCAATCAGCTTGCTGGCCGGGCTATTATAGATTGTGGGTTTACTGGCAAATTCTACTACATCTAGCGAAACCTCTGAAAATTGTCCGCAGATCGATCTTATCTGAAACAAGTCAAAAAGCAAGTAAATCCAATCATTGCCAAACTCAGGCTTCCAAAATTCCGGTTTTATCAGGGTCAGCGTTTTCCCGTTGCCCTCTTTAACTCTGAGAACACCATTATGCTTTATTTCTTTTACTAACTGGGAATGGTCCAAAGTCTCTCTTTTTTTCACAAAAATAATCAGATTATCGAGAGCTGACAGCTTTGGCGCAAAAGCAAAAAAACCTCCCTGAGAAAAAGGAGGTTTCCAGTGCTTGTTAATTACTGGTTTAGTGTTCTTTTTGAGATAATTTTCTGTTCAAGAAAAAGCTTGCAGTTAGCCCGATTCCGCCGAAGATGAAAATTGAAGAAGTATAAGCCACCCCTTCTTCCATTCCTCCTTGCTCAAACATTGCTCCTACTAAAACGCCTGTTCCGATGCCAATTGCCAGTAACGCAAGGTTTAAAATTAATTCTCCAAAGCTGAATTTTTTACCTGAATTAAAGAGTTTTGCATCAGCACCTTTTTCAATCAGTGCAAGTCTTTCTTTGTTTCTCGTACTTAAAAAGACGAACACGATCCCGAAAATACTGGAGAAAACAATAAGAGTTATTAAAATGTCTGAGGCCATAATAAAGTTGTCTAGGTTTTTTCTTCTTGGATGCAGATCGATTAGTGAAAGGTTACAACTCAGCAAAAAAAATATTTTGTAACTTCTTTTGCACTTCTTGCATCCAATATTAAAATGCGCTTTCAGGAAGACCTTTATTATATAGAGAATACGCTAAAAGGCGATATGAATGCTTTTGGACTTCTGATTCAAAAGCATGAAAAGTATGCCTATACGCTTGCGCTTCGCATAGTGAAGAATCCTGAAGAAGCTGAAGAGGTGGCTCAGGATGCCTTTATGAAAGTCTATCATTCTTTGAAGACCTTCGAGAAAAAGTCGAAATTCACGACTTGGCTCTACAAGATAATCTACAATGAGGCTTTAGGAAGACTTCGAAAATCAAAGAGATATAACATTCAATTAGAAGAAATTCCTGAATCTGAAGAATATCAGGTTGATTTTTTGGATGGCTTGAGATCATTGCATCTTGAGGAGAGAAGTCAACTTATCCGAAAAGCGTTGGACAATCTAAAGCCATCGGAATCTGCTGTACTTACTTTGTTTTATTTAGAAGAGCAAACGATAAAAGAGATTGAGGAGATCACGGAGCTTAGTGAGTCGCATGTGAAAATCCTGCTGCATAGAGGGAGAAAACACATGCTGGAGAGTTTGAAAAAAATATCGAATCAAGAATTAATTAACCTGTTATGAGAAATATTGAGCTGGATGAAAAAGATCCTTTGAAAGATTGGATCCTCGAATCAGGAACCGAAAGCCCAAGTGCAGGTTTTCAAATGAATATTTTAAAAAAGCTTGCTACACATACTTCTGCCAAACCCTATGAGCCTGTTATATCCAGTTTTGCGATGAAAATAATCGGAGGGCTTCTTGTTGGGTTCTTTTTTAGCGTGTTATTATTGGTGCCCGCTTCTGAGTCCAGTCTCAATTTTTGGAATCAACTACCGGAATTTACTTTACCAAAGGTAAATCTTTCTTTACCTGACCAATTCATACCAAAAATAGAACTTGGACTTGTCTTTAAAGTCTCAATTGGGATTTTTAGCTTAATGGGATTTTGCGTAGCTATTTTGGAAAGTAGAAAATGGCGCTATCAATAAAACAAAAAAGACAGCTTCAAGGCTGTCTTTTTTGTTAGGAGAAGATTAAAAATTAACCTCTTAACCAGTTAATAAAAGTCTGGTATCCAACTCCGATTTCTCTTGCAAAAGCAGCTTTTGTTTTCTTTCCAGCAGCTTCTACTTTCTGCCACTCTTCAACAATTTTGCTTTTTTCAGACTCAGAAAATGATCTTCTTTTTGATCCTTTTGCAGCAGCAGCAGTACCTACCCCGCTAATCAAAGAAATCAATTCATTTAACTCATTTAAGAATCTACCATCGCTCAAATGTAAACCAGCTGCTTCAAGTTTCTTGATAACAGCATCCTTTGGGTTAACAGGTGTAACTGCAAGACCTTTAGCTGCTGCCTCATGCAAATCAACTCTTTTACCGTCAGCAGTTACATAAATAAAGCCGTCACTTTTCTTAAGGTCAGCTATAGCATCTTTAATTAAATCTCTCATTTTTGCAATCAGTTAAAATTAGTATTTGATAAACTGTGTGCAATATATAGAAATAATAAAAATGATTAGATAAATCACTCTTAAAAAACTTAAATATGACAAAATACTAACCGATGAAGCGGTTTTAATTTAGTGAATAAAATTTTACCCAACTTTCAATAAGATTTTTTGAAGCACAATTCTTAAGTATTGTATTGAAATATTGCATTTCGAGTGTTCTATCCAAAAATGATGTTTGATAACTATTCACATCTATTTCTCGCATTAATTTTTCTAATAATTGATCAAAACTAGAAAAAACAGGAGCAGAATTGATTCCAATTTCTTTCAATTCAACTTCTCCATTTTCAAAATCGAATCCATTTTCCGAAGATTGAACATAAGAATACTTTCGTATTCCGTTTTGTTCCAGTTTAAAAAGTAAGATTGATTCATCACCACATTTCAGAATAGCAATTTCTTCGAGAACCTCATCCATTTTGATATCGTCGCAAAGTGACTCCATCAGGAAAACCACAAAATTTTTCCAGGTCTCCTGAATTGAAATTGCCAAATCCTGTTCTCCGTTGGAAGAATAATCGGAATACATAATCCTGGTTCTAATTTTTGCGTCTTTGCAGTGGTTCAAAAGTTCAAACCAACTATCATCCTGGAAATTAAACAAGGGCCAATAGCAAATCAACTTTTTATGATTGATTACCACGGCCTCAAATAATTCTCCATAGACAGTATTGGTTACCCTAGCATCTTCCTCAAAAAGTCTCCAGTCAATTTTAGAAAACAACACCACCGGATCCAGAAAATAAACTTCACGGGATTTATCAAAGAATTGATTCCTTTTAATGTGAAATTGATTTATCAAAATAATTTCCCTTTGGTACTTTTCCATAGTTCTGCTCTGTTAGTTTTAATTACGATTTTGAATTTTTCAGGTAAATTTTCAAGCTTTTACATTCAATGATTTTTATTGGATTTTCAAACAAATCACCTTATTTAATCAACTACCAATCAATACTTCGCCTTCAAATTTCATTACATAAAACTAGAGTTATTCACCCTTGATTCAAATCAATTGACACCTATTGTCATCATAAAGTTTACTGGATTCAAAGTCAACTCTGTATAAAAAACCAGCTGCTCAATAAAAACTAACATGCAAATCAGGAATTTTCCGTAATTTTGAGTCCCATAAGAGCCCAACCAAAATCACCCCTGCCTCATTTCTTATGGCCTCATCCACCAAGTACATCTTTATCACCGGAGGAGTCACCTCCTCTCTGGGAAAAGGCATCATTGCTGCTTCATTAGGCAAATTGCTACAGTCCAGAGGGATAACTGTAACCATCCAAAAATTTGATCCCTATCTAAACATAGATCCGGGAACTCTCAATCCATATGAACATGGTGAGTGCTATGTGACTGATGACGGAGCGGAGACTGATCTTGATCTTGGCCACTACGAAAGATTTCTCAATGTACCTACCTCGCAAAGCAATAATATCACAACAGGAAGGATTTACAACAACGTAATTACCAAAGAAAGAAAAGGCGAATTTCTGGGCAAAACGGTTCAAGTAATTCCTCACATCACTGACGAGATTAAATCTAATTTTTATAAGCTGGGGCAGGAAGGAAAGTACGATGTAATTATTACTGAGATTGGTGGTTGTGTCGGAGATATCGAATCACTTCCTTTTATTGAAGCAGTAAGACAAGCTCGTTGGGATTTGGGTTCAAGTAATTTTTTATCCATTCACCTGACTCTAATACCTTATTTAAAGGCCGCAAAAGAACTCAAGACAAAGCCAACTCAACACTCTGTAAAGCAGCTTTTGGAAGCCGGAATTCAGCCTGATATTTTGGTCTGCCGCACAGAATATCATCTTCCTGCGGAGGTAAAAAAGAAACTTGCACTTTTCTGCAATGTGCAAATCAATAATGTAATCGAGGCTATGGATGCAGACTCGATATACGACGTGCCACTTTTGATGAAAAAGGAAAAGCTTGATGAGCGGGTAATGACTAAATTGAAGCTCTCTTCCAAGACTCCGCTTGACTTGGAAAGCTGGAAAGATTTCCTTGGAAAGCTAAAAAATCCAACTCAAGACGTCACCATTGGCTTGGTAGGAAAGTATGTTTCACTTCCTGATTCCTATAAATCAATTATCGAATCATTTACCCATGCGGGAGCATCAATAGAATGCCAGGTTAATCTCAAGTTGATTTCTTCAGAGGAAATTA
>VFKK01000239.1 GCA_009885605.1 Cyclobacteriaceae bacterium
ATTTATCGAGAAGCAATCTCTCCCTTTCCCCCTACTTGCTGATACCGACCTGAAAGTGCACGAAGCGTACGGAACCTGGGTCGAAAAATCCATGTATGGCAGAAAGTACATGGGCACCGCCCGGACCACTTTTGTGATCGACGAGAAAGGAATACTTGCTGAAATCATCGAAAAAGTAGACACCAAGAATCACACAGCACAAATCCTCAAATAAATCCTCCGCAATGGAAAAACAATCAATCGAACAACTCCAAAATATCTGTACTCAGCTCAGAAGGGACGTTTTGAGAATGGTTCATGCCGTTCAGTCAGGTCACCCCGGTGCCCCGCTCGGATGCGCTGAATTTTTCGTCGCTCTCTATTTTGATCAGCTTCATCACAACTCTGATTTTAAGATGGATGGAAAAGGTGAAGATCTTTTCTTCCTTTCCAACGGTCACCTTTCTGCAGGTTGGTATTCTGTACTTTCCAGAAGCGGGTATTTCCCTGTTTCTGAACTGAAAACCTTCCGTAAACTCGATTCGAGACTTCAGGGTCATCCGGCTACACACGAGCATTTACCAGGTATCCGCATTGCATCAGGTTCTTTGGGTCAGGGACTTTCCGTAGCGCTGGGAGTAGCTCAGGCAAAAAAAATCGACAAAGACGATCATTTGATCTATGTTCTGATGGGTGATGGTGAATTACAGGAAGGACAGGTTTGGGAAGCCGCGATGTATGCAGCTCACCATGGAGTTGACAATTTGATTGCAACGATAGATTACAACGGTCAGCAGATAGACGGACCTACTGAAAAAATAATGGATCTCAAAAATCTGAAGGCAAAATGGGAAGCATTTGGCTGGGAAGTGATTGAAACAAAAGAAGGAAATGACATGAAATCTGTCATTGATGGATTGGAAAAAGCAAAGTCCCTCACAGGAAAAGGCAAGCCGGTTCTCAATCTGCTTTATACTGAAATGGGCTTTGGAGTTGACTTCATGGTGGGTACGCATAAGTGGCATGGCTCACCTCCAAACGATGAGCAACTGGCAAAAGCACTTGGTCAGCTTCAAGAAACCCTTGGCGATTATTAATCCATCCTTCCAAAAGATTTTACCATGAGCTTAGATTTAAAATTTACATATACCGAGAAGAAAGACACTCGCTCCGGTTTTGGAGACGGTTTCCTGGAAGCTGGTAGAAGAAATCCAAATGTGGTCGGACTTTGTGCCGATTTGATTGGTTCGTTGAAAATGGGTGATTTCCAGAAGGAATTTCCGGAAAGATTTTTTCAAACAGGAATTGCTGAGGCTAACATGATCGGTATTTCCGCAGGTCTCGCTATCGGAGGCAAAATTCCTTTCGCAGGTACTTTTGCAAATTTCGCAACGGGTCGTGTCTATGATCAAATCCGTCAGTCAGTCGCATATTCACAGAAAAACGTGAAAATCTGCGCTTCACACGCAGGTTTGACTTTGGGTGAAGACGGTGCCACCCACCAAATTCTCGAAGATTTGGGCATGATGAAGATGCTTCCTCACATGACCGTGATCAACCCTTGCGACTACAATCAGACAAAGGCTGCAACTTTAGCAATTGCTGAATACGAAGGTCCTGTTTACCTGAGATTTGGTCGCCCAAGCTGGCCGGTTTTCACTCCTGCAGATCAGAAGTTTGAAATCGGAAAAGCATGGAAAATGATTGACGGAAAAGACGTGACCATCTTCGCAACTGGCCATTTGGTTTGGGAAGCAGTAGTCGCA
Organism: Cyclobacteriaceae bacterium; assembly: GCA_009885605.1. Classification (GTDB taxonomy): domain Bacteria; phylum Bacteroidota; class Bacteroidia; order Cytophagales; family Cyclobacteriaceae; genus Algoriphagus. The sequence continues at coordinate 1,746 of VFKK01000239.1, forward strand.
GAAGCGATGCTGAGATCAGAAGGTATCTCTGCCGAGGTGATCAATATTCATACTATTAAGCCATTGGATGAAGAAGCGATTTTGGAATCTGTGAAAAAAACAGGTTGTGCAGTTTCTGCTGAGGAGCACCAGTTGAACGGTGGTTTGGGAGACAGCATTGCGCAGTGCCTGATCAGAAATAATCCGGCTCCTTTGGAATACGTGGGTGTGAATGACAGCTTTGGCGAGTCAGGAACTCCTACTCAATTGTTGGAGAAATACGGACTGAATGCAGAGAATATTGTGAAGGCTGCAAAAAAGGCACTTTCCAGAAAATAAAAAAACTTCGGGTCTTAAAGAAGAACACACCAACGGGATTTCCGAAACCCCACAGGTCAAAAACCACAGCTTTGAAAGAGGCTGTGGTTTTTTTTGTTTAACAACTTTCAATTGGATAAAAATTTTTCACGTTAGATACCTGTACCTTATACAAAACCAAACTAAACCCACTATGGAAAACTACGAGACCACTCTTGTTGAAACCCTCGAGAAACTGCGAAAAGAAGGCTATACTATGGATTTTAACATCAAATTCGACAGCCTGATATGTGAAGATGCTTGCTTGCTTCCTGAAGATTTTGAAGTGGATCAGACTTTTCGCTTTGAAGGAAACACCAACCCTTCAGATGAAGCGATTCTTTATGCTATCTCGTCCTTTGACGGAAAACTTAAAGGAGTTGTCGTAAACTCCTACGGTGTCTATGCAGATGATATGACGGCTGATTTGATGAAAAAATTCAGCTAGGTTTTCTATTTTCGGGAATGATTATCACCCTGGATTCCCAATTAAACCTGATCTTAAAGCCTATCCAATCAATAGATCATTCTGTCTTGTATCAGCTGATGGATGAAGTTTATCGGGATTCTTACCACTACATCTGGAAAGATCAGGGCGACTGGTACATGGATTTGATCTACAATCCGGAAACTCTCAGAAAGGAACTTGGAAGAGATCGAAGCCATTATTTTTTTGTGGAAGCAGAAGATCGGAAAATCGGGATCCTTAAATATGATTTTCCGTTTTCTCCAAGGGAAATTGAAATCCCTGAGGCCATGAAACTTCACCGTCTTTACCTGCATCAGGATTTTCATGGTAAAGGAATTGCGCAAGTTTTGATGAATCACTGCGAACAAGTAGCAAAAACAAATAATCTGAAATCCATCTGGCTGGAAGCAATGGAATGTCAACCTCAGGCCAAGCGATTCTATGAAAAAATGGGGTTTGAATTGGCCATGACTTACCAACTCGATTTTGAGATGATGTTTCCTGAATATCGTGGAATCCAAATCATGAAGAAAAACTTGATTTGATCAAAATTGAGCAACTTCCGTTCAGGTTTTAGGATCGTATGGGGTAATTTTATAAAAAGCTTTCTATGAAACGATCTGTACTTTTTTTGATTTTAGGTATTTCAATACTTGCCCATCCCTCCTGTGAAACCAAGATAAATCAGGTGAATGGTGTTCAGGCTGCAGCCATTGCTAATTTCCCAACTCCGGTTCCGACTATCCAAATTGAAGGTGATGAATTGATCGGTGTTTATTTCATGCCTTCCTGGAATACGTCCGCTGATCCGGCAATAGATCGGGACAGTTTCTGGTCCTGCATCACCGGGCGGGGAGATTGTTCCAACTTGCAAAATCCCGGCATCTGGGGTCCGCGAGGGAGAATCTACAATGCGCGATATCCTTATGAAGGACCCTATCTAGATCGAAAGCCCATCGCCGAACTCAAGGGCTTTTACAAAAGAGATGATCCGGAAGTCATTAGAAAGCAGCTTCAGTTTATGAAACAAAGTGGGATTGACTTCTTTGCATACAATTGGTTTTACGGAAGACATTATTATTATCACTTGTACTTTGGTCCCCAATCCAAAATCTACTACCCGGAAGACTGGCAAATCGATCCCAATCGTGATGGTAGAGTAGCTGTACCGGGTTTGGAAGAATGGGCAGACCAACTCAAAGTCATGCTTGAAGTAAATGCTGGTTTGCCTGAAAATGAGCAAATGAAATGGGCCATCAACTGGTGCGACGACAGTCATGAGCGATGGATGCTTTGGCTGAAAATCGGCTCTCCCGAAACGGTCAATGTAAAAGCAAACTATCGCGGTGAAAAGCCGGATCGGGCTCTTTACCTGAAAGTTCACGAGAAGATCACCCGACAATGGACTGATACTTATTTCAAGCGAGGGGATTATCTGAAAACTGCCGACGGAAGACCTATTGTCTATTTTTACTTTCCGCAGGATGCAGAATCGAGAGCGGCTTATTATGGATTGACGCTGAAA
>VFKK01000094.1 GCA_009885605.1 Cyclobacteriaceae bacterium
CCTTGGAACCTGAATTCACCGCCTTTGAAATTGTCTCCTGATCAAAGGTTCCTTTCATTTCCACCACCATCAAATCTCCTTCATCACCGCCAACGAGCACTACCAAATCCGAGATTTTGTTTGCTCCCTTGGAATAAATCATCACTCCACCTTTGCCCTCTGCTGCTTCCATAAGGAGTTCGTAACGCTCCCGCTCCAAACCTTTTTGCAAAGATTTAAACTCAGCCTGACTTTGATCTGCATTATCAGGAAGGGTGAAAAAATTAAGTTTCTCAATCGATTTGGCCACAGTTGCCATCTCGTTTTTGTCAAGATCAATCTTGAAGCCGTCGGCAAAATTCATAAAGTTGCCTCCCAATTCCATGTGGAAGAAATCGTCATCACCCTTGTATTTTTCAAAAAGGGAAGCGACACTTTTACTTTGAGCATTGACTGACATGACCAATGCGATGAGGGCAAGAGATAAAAAGAGCTTTTTCATGTTGGTGAGTTTTATGGGTTGGTTTTTAAAATGATTTTAACTGAAAACTGTGACTTCTCACTGTGATTTCCTTTTGATTATTTCGGCCCTTTTGGTCCTTTGCTTCCTTTTACATACTGATCCATTCCCGGCATATTGGTCTTTTCTGCCAGCATATTCAGATCTTCATAGGTGAAATTACCCTGCATGGAAAGTAGCGTAAAGCTTTCCCCATCACCGGAAAGCATCAGCAGTTCTTTCACCAAGCCGGCCTCTTCCCTCACCATAAATTTCAAACTCGTTCCTTTGTCTTGAACATCCATCAATTCTTCGTACAGGTTTTTGGAAAGTGTACCCATTGCCTCCTTATACAATGTCTTTCCATCCACCACATCCGAGCTCAGAATTCGAATTCCTTTTACTTTAGAAATCAAGGCTCCAAGTTCTGCCGATTCTTTGTCGTTTTCTGAATTGTTCTTCAAAAAGCCTCCGGCCATTTGCATCATTTTCGGGGAAATAAAAACGCGGGAAAAACGGTCATCCTCCATGTACTTCGAGAAAAATCGCTGAATGGCATCATCCTGAGCCTGGGCCCGAAAGACAAAGGCAAGCAGCAAAAGCGGGATTAGGATTAATTTTTTCATGTGATTATAATTTGTTTTTAAGTGGCCACATGGAATCTCGCATGTAGGATAATCATCCCAGTGTTTTTCGCCAATGCGACATGCTCGATTTCATGATTTATTTCTTTAATGTCGTTTCAAATAATTCGTTGGTCGTATTCAGGTACTTCAGGTCATTCAATACTTCCATTTGTTCCTGACCTTTGGAAAGGTTGGTTTGGATCAGTGCAAAAGCCATCATCACCTGGTCGTAAGCTTCTTTCTCAGCTTGCTTCTGCTCATAGACTCTCCAACCGTAAAAAGAACCTGCAAGGATTGCGATCGATGCAGCCCAATTCAGCCAGGAAGCGTTGAGCTTTCTGATTTTTCCTTTTGGTATCGTTAAGTTTTCAGGTTCCTCGGTTGCCAATACCCCAATGCCCGAAAACATCTCCTTTTCTTCCTCATATCCTTCCGCCTGCGAAAGCAAGTTTTTCAGTTCCTGCTCCTCGGCAAGACTGGTTTCGGCATTCCAGTATTTCTCGAGTAATTCTTCTATTCGGTTCATTTGGTTGATTTCTGGTTGATCATTTTTTCGCGGATGCTTTTCCTCGCACGATGAAGATTTACTTTCACTTGCTCGAGACTGATTTCAAGATGCCCGGCAATTTCCTCGTAGCTCAATCCCTCCACTTCTCTGAGTTGGAATACTTCCTGTTGCTTTATCGGCAGACCTTTCAGTAAACTCATCACCTTATTAACAGAATCTTTGGGATCCTCCGAAGCGGATTCTTCCAGCTGAATCTCCTCCAATCCTTCTAGGCTTTCCAGTCGATTAGACTTACGAAAGTGCATCAGAACTTCATTCTTAAGGCTTTTCACCAGCCAACCCGAAAGATTGGGATGATTTTTCAGCTCCTGCTCTTTTTCAAATGACTTTTCGAAGACATTCTGAAGTACATCCTCGGCCAATGCCCTATCCCTCACCCAGAGATAGACGAGACGATAGAGTTGCCCTTTTTTTGGCCAAATGTGAACTTCAAAAAATGACTTCATTTAGGGGATTGATGCATAAGGAAAGTGAATGTTACACTTTCGCAGAAAAATTTTCAAAAAAGCTGAAAAATATTCGGGAGCTGGAAATCCAAACATGACTATCCGGATATTAAATGATGCGAAAATGTGACTCCCCCTTTTTTAAAGGGGGTTAGGGGGATTTTTTCATTCAAGTCCCAATTTAATTCTGTTACGTACAATAAACCGAATACACATCAATCCAAAAAACAGTTCCTCTCAAAGCCCGGTTAATAAGAAAGGATTTCTTGCTTTAAACTGTAAATTGACTTGAAATTAATTCTGAAAAATAGTATGCATGCCGAGTATTTATTACTTTGCATCCTGATTAATTGTCTAACAATGGGGCAAATTCAAATTCAACAGGGCATAAAAAAAGCCCTGATTTTCATCAGGGCTGGTGGTGATAAGTGGACTCGAACCACCGACTCACGGATTTTCAGTCCGATGCTCTACCAACTGAGCTATATCACCGTTTTTTTAAAGTGATGCAAAGGTAGGTATTTGAGTATTTGAACCAAATCATTTGACGAAAAAATTACTTTACAAAACCCAAACTATACGCTAAACTCATCAATATGAGCTTTTTACCACAAATAGTATTTCTTTTGATTCTGGGCGCTGCAGGCTTTATTTTGACCAAAAGGATCAAATTCCTTCGCAGAAACATCTTTTTGGGCAAAGCTGAGACAAGAAATGATCAGCCGGAGGCAAGATGGAAGACAATGCTTTTGGTGGCATTGGGTCAGCAAAAGATGTTCAAGCGGATCGTCCCGGCTTTTCTTCACTTATTGATTTACGTGGGTTTCATCGTGATCAATCTGGAAGTTTTGGAATTTATCCTGGATGGAATTCTTGGTACCCACCGCCTTTTTGCTCCTTTTCTTGGCGGACTTTACACAGTGGCGATGAATATGTTTGAATTCCTCGCTGTCGCAGTTCTGATTTCCTGCGTGGCTTTCCTGATTCGAAGAAATGTGATGAAAGTAGAGCGCTTCACCAAGGCTGAGTTGAATGGCTGGCCCGCCCTTGATGCCAATATCATCCTGATTGTGGAGATCATTCTGATGTGTGCCGTTCTGACCATGAATGCAACAGATCAGATTCTGGCAGGAAGAGGTTCGGAGCATTACATTGCTTTGGGCGGTTTGTTTTTCAGTGGTTTGATCCGGCCTTTTTTCGAAGGAATGTCGGATGGCGC
>VFKK01000016.1 GCA_009885605.1 Cyclobacteriaceae bacterium
CCGGCGATGAAAGTGGCAGATGAAGGCCATATTCTGAATGTGGCTTCGATTGCTGGTCTGAACGGGGTAGCCAATTTTGCAGGATATGTGGGTACCAAGCATGCGGTGAGAGGAATTTCTCATTCGATGTATATGGAGTTGAGGGACTTTGGGATCAAAGTTTCTACGATTTATCCCGGTTCGATTCAGACCAATTTCTTCGATTCAATCCCGGGAATGGGAGCGACTGAAAATATGATGCGCCCAATCGATGTGGCTCAAACAATCGTCCAAACGCTGGAAACTCATCCGAATTACTTTGTTGCGGATGTGGAATGCAGACCGCTCAGACCGAAAGGGAAGAAGTGAATAGTATTCAGTCTCAGTCGCAGTAATCAGTTTCAGTCACAGTGTTCAGTTGCTGTTACCAGTCATGTCGAGTGAGCGAGACATCTCATTCGTTGAAAAAGTAAGTGATCAGTCGCAGTTTTCTGTTCCTTTTTTATGGGAACGGATCCCTGTGGCTGATCATTGATTTTTTTAGATTAGATCAAATGCAGATTCTGCTTTTTTAACCCTATTTTTGAACTGGTTTAAAACCCGATATGTCACTCGAAGTCTCCCAACTTACCAAGCTGTACGGATCTCAAAAAGTACTCGACGAAGTGAGCTTTTCTGCTACACCGGGGAGAATTCTAGGTTTTTTGGGACCTAATGGAGCTGGCAAATCCACCACAATGAAGATCATTACCGGATTTTTGCAAGCTGATTCTGGTTCCGTGAAAGTTCAGGGAAAAGACGCCCTCAACAATCCAAAAGAAGTAAGTCCGTTGATCGGCTATTTGCCCGAGCATAATCCGCTTTACCTGGATATGTATGTGAGAGAGTTTTTAGCTTTCTCAGGCGGAGTTTATGGATTGAGTGGAAAACATCTCGAGAATCGTACCAAGGAATTGCTTCATCGCACAGGACTGGAACCCGAGCAATACAAGAAAATCGGACAACTTTCCAAAGGTTACAGACAGCGGGTTGGCTTGGCACGGGCTTTAATTCACGATCCTCAGGTGATCATTTTGGATGAACCCACAACCGGACTTGATCCGAATCAGTTGGTGGAAATCAGGAATTTGATCAAGGAGATTGCACAAAATAAAACGCTTATTCTTTCAACTCATATTATGCAGGAAGTGGAGGCAATCTGTAAAGACGTGGTAATTATCAACAAAGGGAAAATCCTCGCCTCCGAATCCCTCGAAAGTCTGAAATCGGGAGCAGATGAGGCTCAGTTAATTCTGGAAACGGAAGAGGAAATGGAACTTAGCTGGTTTGAAAATTTGGGAAAAATCAGTTTTGGAACCAAAGGAAAAAAAGAAATTTTGATCGCTTGTCAGGATCCTTCGGAAGCCAGAAAAGCAATTATGAATCTGGTGCGTGATCACTCTCTGAATCTGATCAGCCTGAATCAAAGCAAAAAGAATCTCGAACAGATATTCCGCGAAATCACGAAATGAAGAGCCTCTTTCTGAAAGAAATCAATGCCTTTTTCGGGAGCCTGCTGGGTTACCTCGTTTTGGCGTTGTTTCTGGTAGCGCTGGGATTGATTGTTTGGGTGTTTCCGGAAAGCAGCGTGTTGGAATATGGTTTTGCAGATCTGGAAGCACTTTTCACTTATACTCCTTATGTATTTACTTTTTTGGTTCCGGCACTTTCGATGCGAGCAATCGCCGATGAGCGAAAGACCGGAACCTGGGAATTGCTTCGCACTTCACCCATTACCTTGGTTCAGATTGTTTTAGCAAAATACCTTGCTTTGATCTGTCTGGTATCGTTGGCTGTTCTGCCCACGCTTTTGTATTTCTTCAGCATCGTCCAACTTGGAGATCCGGTTGGAAATCTCGATCAGGCTGGATTCTTTGGTTCCTGGATCGGATTGCTTGGAATCGGAGCCGTGTTTGCTGCAGTTGGATTGTTTGCAAGCTCACTTACTTCTCAGCAAGTCGTCGCATTCGTATTGGGAGTTTTCTTGTGTTTTGTACTCTATTTTGGATTTTCTGCCATTGCAGATTTGCAGTTGGGAGTCTGGTCCTACTGGTCGGAGGAGCTCAGTCTGAGTTATCACTACATCAATCTGAGTCGCGGGGTGGTGGATTCTACAGATATTTTTTTCCTATTGGGAATGATCTGGTTGTTTTTGGGAGGTAGTGTATTGGTCTTGAGAAACAAATGAAAAAGCCATTCTCACATACCCTGAAGCCCTGGCTGTTCCTGATCGGAGGAGTGGTGATTTTCGTATTGCTGATGCTTTTTGCCCGGTTCCGAATTGACCTTACGGAAGAAAGACGCTATTCCCTTCATCCGGCTACTGAGCAAGTTCTTTCCGGAATTACCGAACCACTCCATGTCGAAATTCTTTTGGTCGGTGAAAACCTCCCGGGTGGGATTCGCCGCCTTCAAAAATCGATCGAAGAGACCGTTCGGACCTTCAATGCTTACAGCCCGGAGAAAATCACCTTCTCGTATTTTGACCCGCTAAGCCTCCCAAAGGAAGAGCAGGAGGAATTTATATTCACTTTGAACGAATACGGGATCAATCC
>VFKK01000305.1 GCA_009885605.1 Cyclobacteriaceae bacterium
AATGCCGCTTCTACAAGGGCCTCTCTTGCCTGCGCTTCCGCTTTTTGCAAGTCCAAAAAGCGAACATAGGCTTGCTCGAAGACTTTTCCTGCGCGCCTCAAAATGGTAATGTCTCCTTCTGAATATTGCTTTCCATCCCAACTGTCAACAAACAGGGATGAATGACGATTGGGAATAAAGCACACTGTATGCTTATCCATCTTCCGGAGTATTTCCCTCGCACTTTCAGGAATTTGAATCTGGTCATTGTGGACAAATAGGTGCTCAAAATACCTGTCCTTTTGTTCTTTGGAATAAACCACATTGACCATCTCGGTCTTATCAGTCATCGCTTTCCAACTTTGGCTGATGAAATTATCCTCCTTCATGATGACTTCGTCAAAAGGAGCAACCACCAATTGCGGGTCCTGAATGGCGTTGCCCACCCAATAAGAAATGTCTTTGGACTTTTGGTCATACAAAGCGATGCCGACAGTTCCGAGAAGTGTACCTAGCTCATTCAGTTTTTCAAAAAATATAGCAATGACATCTCTCAGCTCCCCGGAGTTGTGCATAGCCAAGGATCTGCTTCTGATTTTTTCCAATGCCGCTTCTATCTGCGCTTCCCTTGCCTGCGCTTCTGCTTTTTGTAGATCCAGAAAGCGGGTGTATGTCTGTTGAAATACTTTTGCAAAGCGTAACATAATATCTGTTTGTTCCTCAGATAATTTTGTCCCACCTACTATCAATACATATCCTTCTTTAAAATAGAAATTATGCAGAAATAATTTTGGGGGTGATATGGCAATCAGCTGTGCTGCGGTTAACGGAAAGTTTGTGCTGCGTTCGGCAATAAAAGTCTGGTGTTTGATGGTTTCGTCTTCATTCATTTCAACGATGAAAAAAGAATTGCCTTTCTTCCAGTTCTCCACCACCTGTTGCATAGGAATGGTCTCATTATGCGGAATGATAACAGGCACCGACATTATTTTTTTTGTGCCCGGATGAGGTGTGTAATTAAATCCATTCTTTTCTTCCTTATCTATTAATACATATCCGGCCGTTAAGCTTTCAATGCCGAGCTTTTGCATTTCTAAAAAGAGTATTTCACCTGCTTCCAGCAACTCGTCGCTTTTGTGCATGGCCATGCTTCTACTTCTTACTCTTTCCAACGCTGATTCTATCTGTGCTTCTCTTGCCTGGGATTCTGCTTTTTGCAGATCGAGGAAGCGGGTATAGGTACCATCAAACACTGCTGCAAATCTTTCGAGCAATTGTATGGTTTCATGTGGTTGAGTTGTTGAAAAGCTGAGCATTCCTTTTGAAAAGAAAGCGATATGGATAACCCACCGTTTTTCTTTATAATCAATTCCGGATAATTCTTTCCTGTATTCATTATACTTTCGGAGATCTGTACCGGAGATATCTATCACCAACGATTTTTTTTCATCCTTCCATGCGGCATAGATTTTTTTAACTACCACTGGTTCGTCCATCATCATCTTTACTGATGCTTTCCATTGTGTGCCATATAAAGTTGAATATAATTCCATGACATTTTGCGGTTCATTAAAAATGCCAATCGATATTTGGTCACTGATTTCTCCCAATGCTTTAAACTGTTCAAATAGAACAAATGAAGTCTGTGAGAGCTCATCACTGTGTTGCATGGCCATGGTTCTCGCCCTTACCCTTTCCAAAGCTGCTTCAATCTGCGCTTCCTTAGCCTGGGCTTCGGCTTTTTGCAAATCCTGAAAGCGGGTGTAGGTTTGGTCGAAAACTTTTCCGAAACGTTTGAAAATATCCCAGTATTCCGGATAGGATTCATGAGTAATCAACATCAGGTAGCCATGCGTGAAATAAACACAGTGCGTGATCTGATATTTTGGAATAGGAAACCCAGAAGATTCAATGTCACCAAATTGCTTTTTCCATTCGGGAATATTGAACATGTACCGGTAGGTTTCTTCCAGTTCTTTGCCCTTTGATTCCATCACGAAAAGACAATCAGGAGTGTTTCTGGCATTATATATATTTATAAAGTAAGGATCTTCGGTATGTGGCAACCTTATACCAGTCGACTGGACTTCTCCACCTGCGGAACTCATCCAGGCAGTGGTTGAAATGTTATCGTCCTTCCAGATTTGAAAACCACTAGACCAGACCTTCAAACCCAGGTTATCGAATTGTTTAAATAATATTGATGCAGTTTCTCCCAGTTGCTCACTTCGCTGCATTCCCATTGTTCTGCTCCTAACCCTTTCCAAAGCTGCTTCTATCTGTGCTTCCCTTGTCTGGGCTTCGGCTTTTTGGAGATCGAGGAAACGGGTGTAGGTTTGATTAAAAACTGTAGTGAAACGATCCACAATTTCTGCATGGGCTTCTGGCAAAGGCACAAGACTACTTGCAATCAGGCAACCGAAATCATCAGAAGAAATGGTCAAGTGGATAGACTCGACAGCGGCCATGTCTGCTTTGATGAAATCCGGTAATTGCGCGAGTTCAGTTTCGGAAAATCCAAAAGCGTCCACGAGCTTCTTTTCTTCTCCGGCCAAAAGGTATAGCCACTTTTTACGCTTTAAGCGCCAACCTTCCAGATAGGCTTGATGGGAAGGATGTTGATTATTCGGTACCAAAAATCCGTTATTGGAAAGCAGGCCCTCCTTTCCGGTGAGGTACCAGGTGATGCCCAAAGTCTGGGGATTGACTGTCAAAATGAGGCAGCGGTCTAGCTTTGCATCCAATTTGACCAACTCTGTGAATACGACAAAGACTACCTTACTCAGGTCTTGGGCAGTATACATAGCAAGAGAGGTTGACCTGACCCGCTCCAAAGCTGCCTCTATTTCCAATTCCCGGTTTTTGCTTTCCAGCTCTACGGTGCGTCTTTTGATTGCGTCGCGGAGTTCGAGATTTTCGGTTGTTATCTTCTCAATCGCAATATTCTGACCTTCCTGGGCCTTTGGATCCGGTAGTGAAGAATGCTGATGGACCATTTTCCAACTTCCATCTTTTATCCTCATAAGTGAGGAAGCTCTGAATTTCGAATAGAAAGCCCAGTCCCCATCACTCAAAACATACAAGTCACATTGCTCGCTGAAAAGAATAAAATCATCAACAGGCTCCAATTTTGTAACTCGGTTTCGCATTTCCACATTCCCGGCTATCTGGTCAATCGTAGAGAATACGAATTGGACTGCATCCATTTTATTGAAGAAGACTTCTTCTTCTACACTGCCGATTTGGGTGTAATGAGTATCCAACAAAGAGGCTAAGGTTTCCACATCCCCTTTTAAATAGCTTTCCCAGTATAGATCATGTGCCGTTCTTGCCTCGGTTTCCTGTTGCTTCGTTAGTTTCATTTTCAATTTATTTTGGTAAGCGGATGATAAATTCCGTTCCTTCTCCCTCTTTACTTTCTATGGTTATATCACCTTCATGTGCTTTTACAATGTCATAACTCAGGCTCAACCCAAGCCCTGTCCCCTGTCCGGTGGGTTTGGTGGTAAAGAAAGGCTGGAAGATTTTCGCTTTGATGGATTCTGGAATTCCATTTCCATTGTCGCTTACTCTGACCTCTATAAAATCTCCGTCCAGTCGGGTACTCACTCTGACCAAAGGAAGGAAATTGGAGTTTTTGCCAATTCCTTTCAGTTCCTGATTCTTGGAGTTGACTGCATAGAATGCATTGTTGATCAGATTCAGTAGCACCCTACCGAGATCCTGGGAAACCACATTAATCGTGGGCAACTGGGGATCAAAATCTGTTTTGAAATCACAGCCGAAGCTTTTGTCCTTTGCCCGAAGGCCATGGAAGGCAAGCCGCAGGTATTCATCAGCAAGCGCATTCAGGTCCGTTTGGTCTTTTTGTCTGGAACCTGCCCGGCTGTGTTGGAGCATACCCTTGACGATGGCGTCTGCCCGCTTACCATGATGGGTGATTTTCTGCAGGTTCCCCTTCAGGTCTTCGCCCAATTCTTTGGCTTCCTCGTATTCTCCTTTGTCGAGGACGTCCCTCATCTCATCGACCAATTCTGAGCATAATTCGGAGAAGTTGTTTACAAAATTCAGCGGGTTCTGAATCTCATGGGCAATGCCTGCGGTGAGTTCGCCTAGGGAGGCCATTTTCTCAGATTGGATCAACTGGGACTGCGTGGACTTCAGCTCGTCGATGGATTTATTGAGCTGCAACGTGCGCTGACTTACCTTTTCTTCCAGAAGGCGGTTTTCCTTTTTAAGGTATTGTGACCGCACATAAGCAATTGCATAAGCCAATCCGCCAAAGACGGTCGTAAAAAGCAAATAGGCCCACCAGGTCTGCCACCAGGGAGGGAGGATAGTGAAGCTGAGCGATTCAGGTTTGCTCCAGACACCATTGAAGCCTCTGGTAGCAGCTCTGAATGTGTACTCTCCGGGAAGTAAATTGTAATAAATCCTGGAAGATGGTCTTGAGCTAAGTTCTGACCATTTCTCATCCTCACCCTCAAGAATGTACCGATAGACAATCATATCTCTGCCTTGTCCGGCTTGATTGACAAAGGTGAAATTGAAGGAATTTTGATTGTATGGGAGTTCCAATCCGATTGGCAATCCAAATCCGGGACTGATGCTGTCCCATCTGATGTTGTTTAGCGTAAGGTAGCTGGAGTCATTTGGAGGGCTGTTTTTTGTCAGGACTTTGGAAAAGTCACTGGTCCATAAGGTATCGCCAGCCTCCAGTTGGTTTTGAAAGAAAGAGGGTTTGAGAAAATCCGGATTTTGATCCATGATGTTCATACCCTTGATGTGCACGATTGGGGCAATGCTGTCAATCCGGGGATCCTGATGATTGACTACTAAAATTGGGGCGGCTCCCCACCAGACCTGACCCGTAGAGCTTACAAAAGAGGTTGCCTGATTATGGTCATTGTAGGGGAGGCCTGATGATTTTCCGTAATTCGAAAATCGCCAGAGTGTATTTGCGGCGTTTTTCTCAGGTTTTTCCACGACGATAATTCCGTTTTCGGACCCGACTTGAATTCTCCCCTTGCTTTCATTCAGGTCGTAAAGTGAAGGGGGATTGATTCCGGATTTTCCCGACACATTTGTAATAGTCTTTTCTTCCGGATTGAAAATGGAAAAACCCAGATCTCCGCCAAAAACTATTTCTCCCCGGGAAGTTTCAAAAAGCATGGAATTGTAGTCCGTCATCAGCCCGTTGGTTTTGTTCAAAACCATCTGAGATTCTGCTTTAGGGTCAATTAAATGAATCCCTGAATCGGTGCAAACCCAGATTTGCCCATTTTTATCCTTTTTCACCACAAAGGCCAAATCGGAAGAAAGGCCGTTGGATTTACTTAGCTTTTTAAGGGTGTTTGCCTCTGGATCAAAAACGAGTACTCCTGAACCGGAACCCATCCATATCTTACCATCAGCGGTTTTCTGCCCCGAAAAAATAGTCGGAATTCCCAGCGAAGTTAGCGTCTCATAGATCGTGGCAGTATTGGATTTTAAATCAATGATGGAGAAACCTCGTCCCATTCCCACAAAAAACACATCAGACTCGATTTCATAGATTTGCCGGAAATCATTGACAGATGGGCCGCCGGGAAATTGAAGAAGGTAAAGCCGTTCTTTTTCCGGATCATAAATATTGATCCCGCGGTAGGTTCCCAGCCATATTCTTCCGTTGGAGTCTTCATTGATTCCCCATACATCATTGCTTTCTATCCCGTCTTCCATGGTAAAATAGTCGGAAAGCATTCCTTTCGGGTTCAGAAGAAGAACTCCTACCTTATCCGTTCCCAGCCAGATAGTTCCGTCATTTCCGGCAATGGATGAGGAGGGGGTGTTATTATCCCGCGTGACAGCCCCGGTGACCAGCTTTTTCATCAGTAGGTTCTCTTGGTCCAGGATTCTGACGGTATCGTCTGAGATGAGCCAAAGCCGGTTTTCATCATCCTGCAGCACATCCCCAGTCCGACCAAAATACCCTTGGTCCGGGCCAAGGTATTGAATGGATTGATTTTCCAGGTTTACAGAAAATGACCCCGGAGAAAATGCCGAAATCCACATGTTGCCCTTTAAATCTTCCAGGAATTCATAGGCTGTCCTGACGACGAGACCATCCGATTCTCCAATCAGACGAAGGAATTTTTGGGAAGAATCCAGTATTCCTATTCGTTGACCCAAGCCAATCCAAAGATTTCCTTTCGAGTCATTCTTAATGCCAAATGCTACCGGAGAACCATTCGGGGTCCGCATATCTACCAGCGAAATCAGTTTTTTGTCCAGGTCCAGAAGGTAAAGCTCCCGGTTTACGCCCCAAAGTTTCCCCTCAGCATCGTAATCCATTCCATAAAATCCTTTTCCTGTTTGGAAATGCTCCACCAATCCCAGAGTAATATCGAGGCGATAGATTCCTGTCACAAAGCCGGATATAATCAGTCTTCCCTGCTGGTCAAAGATCAATTCAGAAATGACTTCAACGGAACCATTCTCTGACCTCCCAAAAAAATTATAAGTCAAAAACTCTGATCCATCGTATTTGGTCAATCCTCTGTCAGTCGAGATCCACATACTTCCAAAACGATCCTCAACCATCGCAAAGATTTTGTTTCCCAATAATCCTTCCGTTTGACCCAAGCGAACGATTGCTGAAGTTCCTCCCTGCCACACAGAAGGAATCGATGCAGCTGTTACAATAGGTGCCGGCAACAAAAACTTTTTAACAGGAATGGTTTTCCCTTTTATGGTATCAAGTTGGATCGGAATGGTCAGAAGGGAATCCCAGTCGTAGGGAATGGTTTCAATAGGAGC
>VFKK01000125.1 GCA_009885605.1 Cyclobacteriaceae bacterium
AATATCAGAATCAAATCCCTTCCGCCGTAATTAGCGCCGCTCTCAGCGCCTCCAACTTATTGGCCACTTCCTGCAATTCGGAAGGAATGGAAGACTTGGCTACCACTCCGGCTCCTGCCTGGAATCGAAGTTGATTGTTTTCGGACACAAATGATCGAATTAAAATAGCGTGATTGAAATCTCCGTTGAATCCCAGATAGCCTATCGCACCTCCGTAAAATTGTCTGGAAACGTTTTCCAATTCATCGATCAGTTCCATGGCCCGGTATTTCGGAGCACCGGAAAGTGTTCCTGCCGGGAAAGTATCCGCAACCAGTTGTAATGGATTTGCTCCCTCAGGAAGTTCTCCTGTCACTTTGGAAACCAAGTGAATCACATGAGAGTAGTATTGGATTTCTTTAAAAACCTCCACATTTACCATCAATGATGAGCGTGAAAGGTCGTTTCTGGCAAGATCCACCAGCATCACATGCTCAGAGTTCTCTTTCGGATCATCGTAGAGTTTGCGTGCGAGTTCGGCATCATCGAGGTCATTTCCCGTCCTTCGGAAAGTGCCGGCAATAGGATAAATCGTCGCTTTGTTGTTTTTCACTACAATCTGTGCTTCCGGTGAACTTCCGAAAACTTTGAAGGAACCATAATCAAAGTAAAAGAGATAAGGAGAAGGATTCACCGAGCGAAGTGCACGGTAAACGTTGAACTCGTCTCCTTTGAATTGAGTCGTAAATCTCCTTGAAAGTACAATCTGGAAAACGTCTCCACGGAAGCAATGCTCACGACCCTGGTTTAGGATCGCTAAAAATTCATCATCTGTGTAATTGGAAAACTCCTCTCCGAGTTTCTTGAATGAGTAAGCGGGAATATTCTTGTTGTTGAGCAGGATTTCAATCTCCTCCATGAATTCCGGCTTTTCCGCTCCTTCCACCTGATTTTCGAAAAGGTGAAGCTCATTTTTATAATGATCGACTACGATGATATTCTGATAAACAGAATACTGGAGCATTGGAACTTCATTCGGCTTGGTGTTTTGAAGTTTGATGTCTTCAAAATAAGAAACCGTATCGTACTGGATGTATCCAAAAAGTCCATTTGAGCTGAATTTGAATTTATCTGGAAGTGTTTCAAACTTATTTCCAAAAGCCCGGAGACTATCCACCAGATTTTGCTCTTCGTTGATGTCATAGATAATGGTCTCTCCAAAAGGCAACTTTTCTTCCACCACTCCGGCATTAAAAATGAATGTCGCAAGTGGATTGAAGCAGATATACGAATAACTATTCTCCTGCCCGTGATAGTCGGAGCTTTCCAGCAAAATTGGATTTGCAAAACGATCACGGATTTGCAGATAAATACTCACCGGAGTTATGGTGTCAGCCAATCGCTTTCTGTATTTGGTAAGAATTGGAAATTTCACTTTGGTCATTTGGAGTCAATTTTTTTCATGAAAAAAGGCTTACCGGAAAAATCCAGTAAGCCTTTATACTATATGATGCGCTAAAATCTAGGCACCGGCTTTCTGATCTTTCCCTTGAGAATAGTTAGAATGCCACCACCAAAACTTATTTGCGATTGTTTTCATAAGAATGAGCACAAAATTAGAAAGGGATTGGAATTAGCAAAGCAAAAATCATTTTTTTTCAAAAAAAACATGGATCTCTTAATCAAAATGCAAAGCCTAAATCAACTTTTACTTTGGAACTATTACTTATTTACCGCGTAGATAATTATGACTCTTAACACAATAGCAATGAAAAAACCGGCAATTCTTTTCTTTTTTTCTTTCATTAGTTTTGGATTGGTCCAGGCCCAGGAAAAAGCGGGTTGGAATACCCCGATGCATAAAATCCAGTTTGTAGCGGATGAAAATGAACAAGCGAGTATGTCGGTTGACCGTGGATATAAATTTGCCGACCTTGAATACAACGGCAGAACCTACCGGATTTTTTTCAATCGTGACCAGGCGTCATTTAAAAAAGCAAGGATTGTAGATCAAGAGTCTAAACTTGAAATAGCACGAGGAAGAGGAAATATCTATTGGGGCTCTGGCAGGTTTGAGTTTATTGATGGGGAAGTTTTAAAGTTAAAAAAGAAAAGCAATCCCAATGGATATAGAATAATTGGACCTTTTGGAACATTGTTCGAGGTAGAAAATCAAGGCATCAATCCGGTAAAGACTTTAAGTGAAAAAGACTTTCTTGCACAGGCCTTTTTCGTTTTTGATCGGATCAAGTCAACGCAGTCACCTCCGTCTGATGAGGTTATGATCATCTACGCCACTTACTCTCACAATCCATGATTTCGTAGATTTGCCAAAAACACATCCGTTATGGCTAAAGCAATTTCACAGTATTTCAAGCGAGTTTTTGACGATTATCAGGTTTTGGTTCAGGTCAATCCAGATGACTTTTCGGGGATAGAACTGATTGTTCACCCTGACGGAAAGATCGAGAAAACCGACATGGAGTTTGATGAGGAGATATTTGAGGATTTGGAGGAAGATGAATTCAACCCTTGTGGAGCGCTCGAGTTCCAGCTTTATTTGTCTAAGACCAAGGATTGACAGGTTTGAAATCGGTCAGAATAAATTATTTGGCTGATTATCTGACTAATGCAATCTGATAAGTTGGGGAATTGCATCAATCATTGCATTGAGTAAATTTTGCCCTATCTTTGGGTCTAGCGGCACGACCAGCTCCTGCTGAATCCCCCAGGTCCGGAAGGAAGCAAGGGTAAGCAGTCGTAGCGGTGCGATGCCGCTTCTTTTTTTGCCTATTTTTTCCAGCAAAGGCACCTCTTCTGTCCCCTAATCCTGAATTATCTTCTAACTTTGTCAACACGCTTTGATTAACTTCAAGCCATCATTGTGATTATTTCAGATTTCGAAAACCATTAAATCCTAACCAAAAACACATGAAATTCTTTATCGATACAGCCAATCTGGCAGAAATCCGCGAAGCCTACGATCTGGGAATATTGGACGGTGTCACCACAAATCCATCTTTGATGGCAAAAGAAGGAATCACCGGCGAAGCCAATGTACGTGCTCATTATAAAGCGATCTGCGAAATCGTGGATGATAAAGTAAGTGCCGAAGTGATTGCCACAGATTTCGAGGGGATGATCCGTGAAGGGAAAGAATTAGCGAAAATCGATGATAAAATCGTGGTGAAAATTCCGATAATCAAAGAAGGTATAAAGGCTATCAAGTATTTCAACAGCGAAGGAATCCGTACTAATTGCACCCTGATTTTCTCAGCCGGTCAGGCATTACTGGCAGCGAAAGCCGGAGCATCCTATGTATCTCCTTTCATTGGAAGGTTGGATGACATCTCTTTCGACGGTATGGAGCTGATCGCCCAGATTGTTCATATCTATCAAAATTACGGCTACCAGACAGAAGTTTTAGCTGCTTCAGTGAGACATTCTATGCACCTGATTAAGTGTGCTGAGGTTGGAGCAGACGTAGTGACTTGTCCCCTTAAAGTAATTACAGGATTACTTAACCATCCTTTGACTACTTCAGGATTGGCTACCTTTCTGGCAGACCATGCTAAGGCAGCCGGAAAATAAAAATGACAAAGACCGGCAATGCCGGTCTTTTTTTAATTTACACCTATGTATATCATCAAAGTAAAAGGCAAGGCTAAGATTCCGGACTACATTCAGATTCGGGACGAAAATTTCGTTCTTGTGGCCTATTTTCGGGCCGACAGGCCGATGAAAAATGTTGAGAAATTTGGGCTTGAAGGCAAGGAAGAAGCACTTGCTTCGTTGATTTCAAGCTTACCTTTTGGAAAACTTCAAAAACTAGAACTATAAAATGGATTTTAGTACAAAACCTGTACTCCAGGTGAATCAAGCGACGATTTTCCAGGGAGTTGATCCTGTTTTGACCAATGTGAATTTTTCGGTTGAGCAGCATGAATTCGTATTTTTGATCGGTCGGACTGGAAGCGGCAAGAGTTCTTTGCTCAAAACCCTCTACGCTGATCTACCCCTAAAAAGCGGAATAGTTGAAATCGCGGGGTTCAATCTCACAACGATTAAAACGAAGGAAGTACCCTTTTTAAGGCGAAAAATCGGGATCATTTTTCAGGATTTTCAACTTTTTGGAGATCGCTCGGTAGCCGAAAATCTTGCTTTCGTGATGAAAGCAACAGGCTGGACAGACATGGAAAAAATCAAAGACAGAATGGCTGAAGTGCTTCTTTTGGTAGGACTGAACAATGCCTCCAGCAAAATGCCTCATCAGCTTTCCGGAGGAGAGCAGCAGCGTGTTGTAATCGCAAGAGCGTTATTGAACAATCCTTCTATCCTGCTTGCAGATGAACCCACAGGAAATCTTGATCCGGATGTTGCAGATGGTATTTTCAGGCTTTTCCAGGAAATCAACAAAAAAGGAACTGCGATACTGATGGCTACTCACAATCATGAATTGCTTCGAAAGTATCCGTATCGGGTTCTTAAGTGCGAAAATGGGCTATTGCTCGATAGTCAGACACACGACGTTTCCTACGGCTCCACCTTCTAGTCTCAATATTATTCTATTCAGAATCAAACAAGGCCGGAATCTTTGCGTTTTTAGATTTTGAATACCATTCCTATGAAATCAAAACTAATTTCAAGATTCCTGATACTATTTCTTTCAGCTATAGCTCTATGGAGTTGCCAAAAGGAAGAAGATACTTTACCATCTGTAGATCCTACTTCAAATGCAGCAGCCAATCGTTGGATATTGGACTTAATGAGGGAGGTATATTATTGGCTGGATGATTTGGGAACTCCTATTGATGAAACCTCAGACCCTGAGGATTATTTCGAAGCTTTACTCAATCGACCCACAGATAGATTTTCTGTCATTTATCCTGATTATCAAGTATTGATTAATGCCCTCAACGGAATCTCTCTTGAATCTGGTTACGAGTTTATTCTTTTCAAAGAAAGTACGACAAGTGATAACGTAATTGCTGAAATAAGCTACATCAAAAAAAATAGCCCCGCATCTGCAGTAGGA
>VFKK01000226.1 GCA_009885605.1 Cyclobacteriaceae bacterium
GGATCAAATTTCAAAAAATCCATAGGAGAAGTTTGCAGATCTGCATCAATATATCCTACCCATTCTGTCCGGGCTTGGTCAAACCCGGCCTTGATAGCAGAGCTCAAACCGTAATTTCTGTCAAATGAAATAAATTGAAATCTCACCTCTTTGGAGCAGACTTCCCGGATCCTATCGAGGCTTTTATCAGTAGATCCATCATTCACCAATAACACCTGAATCTTAAAAGGAGAAGAATCGAAAAAAGGAGAAAAAGCCTCTGGAAGACCCAAAATAGCATCTTCTTCATTGAAAACCGGAACAATAATGCAAATTTCAGGCATATGATAGGAAAATCAAAGATTCAACCTTCACTTTTATCTTAGGCTTAATCCTTTCTTAAGATTCACTTAAATTTTTCATTTGGCAGGAGTACTTACCACCCCAACCATGCTGTCTGCTGTGCCATAATACAGCAACCATTTTCCCTTAAAATACACCAAGCCTTCCAGAAATGTAGTTCCCTCAGGATATTGACCTGACTTCTCAAATGGCAATTCAGGCTGAATGAATTGATCATCGGTCCGATCCAAAAGCTTCCAAGGTTCACTCGCATCAAAAAGTGCCTGACCGCCTGTGTAAACCCGATTTCCCAGATTTTTCACGCCCACTTGTTGGGAGTTTCCTGCGTTGTAAAGTACCACAATTCCGTTTTCTGTAAGAAGAGGCGGCGGGCCAGCCTCCACCAGCCAGGAATCAAAAAATCCCGGTCTTGGACTCAGAACCGGCACCCGGTTTCCTTCGTGATTTTCCACAGGAACCCAATTTACCAAATCATCAGAAGTTGCCAACCAGATATGGGGCACACCATAATACATCCAGTATTTCCCGTTGATTTTGGCGGCAACCAGTTTCCCGTCTTTCAGTTGGGTCACGATCGCCCCGGATTTTGATTCGACATTGTGATATTTCCCTTCCTTCCATTCTTTAAAGATTGGACCGTGCTTTTCCCAGTTTTTCAGATCTGTTGATGTAGCCACTGCCAATCTCGGCACTTCGCGGTTCCATTGGGTGTAAGTGAGTACAAAAAGGCCCTCATTAGTCTCGACGATTCTGGGATCTTCCGTTCCGCCAGTCCATTCAAATTCCTTTTGCGAATCATTTCCCGGATAGAAAATCGGCTCTTTCTCTCTGGAAAAAGTGAACCCATCAGGTGATGTCGCCAATCCCAATCGGGAAGTATGCCCGCCAATTTCCTTCTCGCCAAGCTTTTCCTCGGCTCGATAGATGACTTGGACTTTCCCATCTTTTACAATCGCCGCAGGATTAAAAGTTGCCATCGATTCCCATTTGACCTTTTTGCCTGACATGACATCCTGAAATTGAGTTTCGAAAACAGGTGTAATAATAGGCTGAGCATTTGCCGGTCTTTCAAAAGGACCTAGCATCCAGGGTTTTTCCTGCGAAAAAGCAGGGTTAATCAGAAGTAGTGTCAATCCTGCAAAAAGCAATCGTGTTATAGTTTGGGTCATATCTTCCGAAATTACACCCATTAAACCAACTCACAAAAAAAGACCTCCCGGGAATCAGGAGGTCTTTTTGGGTCAAGCCATTTCAGTGACCTTAGCTTTACCGGAATTTCGTTTCCGCGCCTCTTTTTTCTTGTGTTTATTCCACCAGATTAGCGTTCCGGTAATAGGCAGGGAAGTAGCAACCAAGCAGGCTAAAAACCAGATGAATTTGGTCACTTGACCAAAAATCTCACCCGTATGAAGAGCTTTGACGGAGCGGCCGATTTGCTGGCGCAAAGGCAATTCTGAGAATAAATTAGCTTCTACCACTTCCAGACTTCCCTGAGAAAGTTTCAATTGATCCGCCCCGGCACGGGCAAAAAACCCTGTTTGAAATTTACTCACTTCTATGGGTACTGATCCGTTATCAGGAATTGAAACTCGAACCATTCCGGGATAATTCAACTCAGAATTTGCTTTTGCAATCACTTCATCCAAAATAATCAATCCTGCAGGGATGACTTCCTCTTCAGGCTTATCCTCTGATTTTCCCTCAGGCTTTGGTGCCTGATAAGTATCAAATGTCTTTTGGTATCCTTCACGATACCAGGTAAATGACCAGAAAGGTCCGGTTGCACCCATGATAAATAAGAAAATCAGGGAGTAAAAAGCCAGGGTATTGTGCAGATCATGATTCACCCGCTTCCAATTTGCATCCCATTTTACGGTAAGTCCCTGCTTCCAGTTCTTGACTTTATTGGGAAACCAGATCACGATTCCTGTTAACACTCCCAAGGTAAAAAGCAAAGTTGCAATGCCATTGATCAATCGGCCAAGATCCTGATTACTCATGCTTTCAAGCATGGGCTCTTCTATTTTATTCAAAAGCAACCATCGGTGAAGGCTGAACATGTAGCCCATAAACTCCGACGTGGTCGTTTTATCACTGGTGTTTCCTAAAATTTCGCCTGTATAAGGATTAACGTAAAAGGAGTTTGGTTTTTCCTCTCCCTCTATCTTAAGAGAAAATTGGACGCTTCGATCAGAAGCCTCATTCCAGTTCACCCCTGTGACTTTGGCTTGCTCCCTTGATTCCAATAAAGCCTGAAGTTCAGAAGCTGATTTTCGCTCCCCGGTCTCCTCCACAAAGTAGAATTCCGAATTGAAAGTCTCTCTAATTTCGGTATTATAAACGTAGATCGTCCCGCTCAGGCAAACTGCAATCACTACCAAACCAGAAGTCAAACCTGCATACAGATGAATCTTAATGAAGGCTTTTCTAATGAGTTCCCATGAGCTTTTTCCAAACATGACAGGTAAGTTTTGAGGACGAAAATTGATGGATCAAAAGTAGAAATAAAATTATTATTTAGATTAATTACAAATAAAAATTTTCCTCTTTTTGAGGTACTTATTTCTGACTTTCAAAATCAGATATGAAATTTGTAATTGGATACCTTAACTTTCAATAAGTTTAATTCCAAAAAAAATGAAATCACTTCTTCCTGCAATTCTATTGATTTTGTTCTTTTCGATGCTGAGCTGTTCGGAACCCAAAAAGCAAATTCCCCAAGTTAATCCTGAATTCAAAGCAGTTCTCGATGCGCATGGAGATTGGTCAAAATGGATCAATGCCAAGGCAATGAGCTATGCAATGATTCATGAAACAAATCTGACACTAGAAAATCATTTCATCAATCTGGGGTCGAGAAAGACGAGAATTGATGCGAGCACATTTCAAATTGGTTTTGATGGAGACAGCGTTTGGATCAGTCCAAACAGAGAGGCTTTCGAAGGTAATTCGGTCAGGTTTTACCATAACCTATACTTCTACTTCTATTCAATCCCGTACATTTTCACAGATCCCGGAGTGACGGTAGAAAAAGTGGCTGACAGAACTCTGAATGGAAAAACCTACAAAACCCTTGAGGCAAAAATGGCTGAGGGAGCAGGAGTCAGCTCAAAGGATCAATATTTCATGCTGGTAGATCCTGCTTCGAATATGATTGAATACCTGCTCTACACAGTGACCTACTTTAACAATCCAAATCCGGTACTGAGTGCATTGAAATACGAGGATTACCGGGATGCGGCAGGCTTGAAGTTTCCCAGAGTTTTGACAGGTTACACGCTGGAAAATGACTCCACGAAGTCGGTTCGTTATCAGGTGAGCTTTGGAGATGTGCTTTTGTTGGACGAAGAATTTGAAGAATCTCTCTTCGAAAAGCCTAAAGGGGCGGTTTTTGCAAATTGAAAATCGTAAACTGACGACGGTCGACAGACGACAGCACAACTAATTGCACTTCAGATCTTTTTTCATTGATTACTGGCAATTAAGAAGACATTAAAATTGAATAAAAAAAATTCAATTTTTCTGCAGCTCCAAATCAACTCGTGTGTGAAGGTTGGCGGTGGCTTCTCCTGCAAAAGTCCCCTGAACGGGTAGTGTTTGCTTGGGCTCCGGATGAGTAGCTAATGGAATGTAATGGTGACCGGTCAACAAGCCCAAACTCGGATCCATCCCTATCCAACCAGCGCCGGGAAGGTAAACCTCAAGCCAGGCATGAAGTTCGTGTCCATCGTCCAGATTGGGATTGAATGCGTAGCCACTTACAAAACGGGTCGCTAAGCCGGCCTGTCTCAATATCATCATTTGCATCCACGCCAGATCTCTACAAGAACCTCCCTTATTTGAAAAAGTGAATCCCGGATCCCAGATATTCTCCTCATGGCGAATTATATGATTCCAGTTTTGATAAATCAGGTTAGTCAACCTTGCGAGCCAATCAGTAATCCCGGAAGATTCCTTCCAAGTGGAATTCAGAATGTGTTCCGCTGAAGCAAACTCAGTCAATCGAACGAAAGGACTGATCAAATCCTGGTTTTCCGAAGGGTAAGAAAAAACCGGCTTCCCTGAATTCAATGATTCTTTCAGAAAATCAGGATCGATTATAAAACCGAACGGATTGAATTCCTTCGTTTCTACTACAAGTTCACTCTGAATTTTCAAAAAATCAGTCTCTTCATTAAACCAGGCCTGTTTGAAGCTATTTCCTGTCAGATCTATCCGGTCTCCCAATCCTGCAGGTTGTGGAGAAATACTCAACCTCTGGAAGGAAACTGATAAATAAGTACGGAACTGAGGCAGTAAATACAGCCTGTGAAGCCCCAGTGAAATGACTGAAGAATAATCGTATTGAGTGAGATGGTTGATCCGGAGTTTCATGTGTTTATAATTCGTTTTTTAAAGGTCACATGGAATCTCGCATGGATTATAATCATCCCTCTATGTGAAACTTTGAGTCATGCTCGATTTCATGCAGCATTACTCGTGGTCGACTAGGTGATCATTTGCTTCAAAAGCCTTTTTCAAAACTTCTGCAGGTAGTTCCTGAATCGCATTTTTCAGGCGATTATTCCAAAAAGCCGAGATATGTTCCAGTTCTTTTTGCTCAAAACGCTGCTCGATCGTATGGTAAGTATCATTTGCCAAAACCATTGTATCTATCGGATAATCGACATCATTGGCAGAGATTCGAGTGGCGTCAAAAGCCAGAAAAGCACAACTTAAAGCATAATCCAGGTTGTCATCAAAGGTCAGAGACCTCTTCAGAACCGGATTTCCAAAACCTGTATTTCCTATAATTACAAAAGGAGTTCCTCTGCGAATCTCGATCCAGTTTCCCTGTGGATATAGCAAGTACATCTTAGGTGTCTCATCTTCTTCCAGCTGACCCCCGATTATCGAATACAGGTTGAAATTCAAACCTGCTTCCTCTAAAAACTCCTTATCCTCTTTGGCTACCACTTTCACCTGATTTCCAAATTCATTCACAGCCTGATATAGCTTAGTAAACGATCCGTCCCGCTTTGCAATTACTTCCGAGAAATAGGTGATGGCTTTGTCCCGAACCGATCTCAAACCAGAGGTCATGATGAAAAAGGAATGCTTTTGCCTGTTTACGGTGAAAACTTTTTTCGAAGTGGTAGTTTCGCTGCCGGAAGTAATCCGTGTGTCTGAAAGGCCAACCAGGCCGTGTTTGGTCTTAATTCCAAGGCAAAATGTCATTCCTGATGTTGTGTTTGAGTGACAAAGTTATCCTTTATCGTAAAGAAGTTGCTATCGATAAGATTTGAAATATGATTGATTCGGAGTTGCAAAGAATCTAAATACTCGTGCAATCCGATTGAAATAATTTCATTTACTTCTGCAAACTCCAATCTGGATTTCAATTCACCGATCGCTTTTTCAACCGGGTTTTGATAACCTCCGCCGAAATTCCCGGAGATATGATGGAGACAGCTTTCAGCCTCTTTGAGGCAATAATAAATAGACCTCGGGAATAGTTTGTTCAAAACCAGAAATTCAACAATTCCCGCGGAATCAATATTTCCATAGAGTCTTCGGTAGGTATTGAAAGCTGTGACTGACTTGAGCAACGCCATCCAATGGAGGAAATCCAACGGTGTACCCACTTCGCTTGAAGATGGAAGAAGAATGTGATATTTCACGTCCAGGATTCTAGAGG
Organism: Cyclobacteriaceae bacterium; assembly: GCA_009885605.1. GTDB lineage: Bacteria > Bacteroidota > Bacteroidia > Cytophagales > Cyclobacteriaceae > Algoriphagus. The sequence continues at coordinate 6,020 of VFKK01000226.1, forward strand.
TCTTATCGGCACGCTCAAGGAATTGGCCAAGCTGTCTGAAATACCATCCTTCCGTTCGTGCGACACTACTGTCGGCGATCCCATATAAAAGCAAAATCTGGTTTTTGATTTTTTCAAAAAAGAATCTCGGATCTTCCTTTTTCCAGATTTTTTTATCCATTCCTTCCTGAATCATGTAGTAAAGCTCATTCACCTTTTCCCAGGTTTCTTTACTTAGATTTTCTCGAATGATTCTGGCATTTTCTCTGGCCTTGGTTATTGCCGAGAGGATGGAGTTGTGATTATCCGGATCGAAAGCCAGGAAATACAAAACCTGACCTCTGTTAAATCCTTCGTATCGGGAGTTATAGAGTTCCAGATCACCGGTGGCCGCTACCAAAGGCAACCATTGCTCTTTCAGATCCAAAGGCAGATCCTGCATCAGGTTGAAATTAACATCAATGAATCGAGCGTAGTTTTCGGCTCGTTCCAGATACCGGCCCAGCCAGTAAATATTGTTAGCGACTCTGCTTAGCATTTTTCGTTCGATTAATTATACAAAACCCAAGTATCCTTGCTTCCTCCGCCTTGAGAACTATTCACCACAAGCGATCCTTCTTTCAATGCAACTCGCGTCAGGGCTCCGGGAATTACTTCAATTTCTTTTCCATAAAGGATGTATGGACGCAAATCAACGTGTCTCCCTTGTATCCCGTCTCCAACCAAAGTTGGTACCGTAGAAAGCGAAAGTGTCGGTTGCGCGATGTAATTGGTAGGATTATTTTTAATTAAATCCCGAAATTTTTCATGTTCCTGACGGGTGGCTTTTGGACCGATCAGCATTCCATATCCGCCGGCTGCATTGGTTTCTTTCACAACCAGTTCATGAATATTTTCCAGGACATAATTCCTGTCATTTTCTTCCCTGCAGAGATATGTTGGCACATTGTTCAGGATTGGCTCTTCTCCCAGGTAGTATTTGATAATCCTTGGAACATAAGCATAGACAGCCTTGTCATCCGCCACGCCTGTTCCGGGAGCATTCGCCATTGCGACGTTTCCTGCTTTGTAAGCTTCAAAAAGACCCGGAACTCCCAACATTGATTCAGGATTGAAGGTAAGCGGATCAATAAACGAATCGTCGATCCTACGATAGATGACGTCTATTTGCTCCAAGCCTTTGGTCGTTTGCATGTAGACTTTCTTATTTTCTACGATCAGATCGACCCCATTTACCAACTCCACTCCCATTTGAAGAGCTAAATAGGAATGCTCATAATAGGCAGAATTGTAGATTCCCGGCGTCAATACACCCACCACCGGCTTGGCTTTCCCGGATAGATTTTGCAGCATTCGCAGCAATTTCGTCGGATAATCAGACAGTGGCATTACGCCTTGCTCATTGAAAAGCTGGGGATAGACTCGCTTGATGATTTCGCGGCTTTCGAGCATATACGATACACCCGATGGGCAACGCAGATTGTCTTCCAAAATATAGTATTCTCCGCTCTTATCTTTGACCAAATCCGTACCTGTAATATGACACCAAATCCCCTTTGGAGGCGTCAAACCAATACAGGGCTTTAAATAATCCTTGCTTCCAAGAATCAGATCAGATGGTACAATTCCGTCTTTGAGAATCTTTTGATCGTTGTAAATATCCTGCAAAAACAGATTCAGCGCGTGAACTCGCTGCTTAAGTCCTGCCTCCAACATACGCCACTCAGTATTCGGGATGATCCTGGGGATTATATCAAGATGGAGGATTTTTTCCAACCCCTGATTATCGTGATAGACATTGAATGTCATCCCCATTGCCCGCTGAGTCTGGTTTGCAGAATACTGCAAATGATTCATTTTCTTGGTTGAGGTCTTCTTTAAATTCTGGAAAAACCCCTCATAATGACTTCGTATTTGTCCATCGGGGGTAAACATTTCATCGAAATGCTCTCCAGCACTGTATCCGTCTGTATTCATCTTAGGTTAGCATAATTGAGGTCAAAAAAGATAGACTAAAACCGACAAAATTCAAATAAATTGAAAAAGTCTAACCAAATTTTCACTCAAAGTTTTATTTTTTTGAAAGAAATGAAAAATTCAGGATGATTTTTTAACCATAATTATGTTATTCACTAAATTTCTTCCCATCCTTGGGTCCGAAATCATCCTAATTTTCAACAATTAATCCTGACTCACGGACGGGCAGGTTTAAATAGAAACTCAGATATTTTTTATTTAAGCATCAAAGCCTGCTTCACAGCAAGTTCTTCATCTTCCGAATTGATCATAATCATCAGCTTATCACCCGACTTCAACTCGGTCGCACCATTTGGTGTGATGTATTTTGAATTGCGATTGATCAACACGATCAGACAGGTTTTGGGGAAGTCCAGATCCAGGAGTTTCACACCATCAACCCCTGAATATTCTGGTAAATTGACTTCAACCAGGGCATTTTTGAAGTCATCCGATAGCTCAATATCCAAAAGTGATCTCCGCTTAAGACCTTCCGGAACAGCCAAATGAAGCAATCTTGCCACATAGGAAATAGTTGTTGCCTGCAACGCAACCGAAGTGAGAACAATGAAAAACACAACGTTGAAGATCAACCCGCTCTTTTCGACTCCTGCCAAAAGAGGAAATGTAGCAAAGACAATCGGAACTGCTCCCCGCAATCCAACCCAACTGATAAATGCTTTTTTCCTGTTTGTGAATTTGAAAAAAGACAGCGAAACCCAGACTCCAAGTGGTCGCGCCACAAACATCAAAAACATTGCGATGATAAAGCCCAACCCGATTACAGGGATGACCTGAGTGGGATAAACCAGTAATCCGAGCGTGATGAACATCACAATCTGCATCAGCCAGGCGATACCGTCAAAGAAGCGAATCAGACTTTTATTATGAAGCATGCGTGCATGACTCATCGTGATGGCAGCAATGTAAACAGCCAAAAATCCGTTGCCACCCATCAAATCCACCAATGTGTAAACCAGCACAACCAAACCCAGCATTAATACCGGATACAGTCCTTCATACTCCAGATTGATGCGATTGATCAGGGATACGATTCCCTTTCCCAGCAGAAAACCGCCTAGTCCGCCAATGATCATTTGCTTAAAAAACTCAGGAACCAAATCCGCAAAACTGAATCCTTCTACAGTCAGCATTGAAGTCATTCCGATCGTAAGGAAATACGCCATCGGGTCATTGCTTCCTGATTCAAGTTCGAGGAGCGGTCTCAGATTTCCTTTCAGGCCTATACTTTTGGATCGGAGAATAGAAAAAACGGCAGCAGCATCCGTAGAAGAGACAATAGCTCCCAAAAGAAATCCTTCCATCCAGGTAAATCCTCCGACTAAATGTGCGAAGGCCCCCACCGAAGCCGCTGTAAGCACTACGCCCACTGTGGAAAGAACAAGCCCCGGACCCAAAACTGGTTTGATAGATTTCCATTTGGTATCCAATCCACCGGAAAATAAAATATAAGTCAACGAAATTACTCCCAAAAACTGAGCTAGCCCCGGATCATCAAAGGAGATTTTACCGAGCCCATCTGAACCCGCAAGCATTCCCACACCCAAAAACAGCAACAACACAGGGATCCCCGCTCTTCCGGCAGTTTTACTTGCCAGAATGCTTAGGATCAAAAGAGCTGAGCCTATTAAAAGAATATTTCCGGTTGTTATTTCCATTTTAAAAAGAGCGGGTCAGAACCTGAATCAAAAGCAGTGATTCTAAATGGGAAGAACTGACTGCCCCCAAAAAGTTTATTTTGATAAAAATAGGTCATTTTGGTAGCGCTTCTATAATTCGAAAATGAAAAAGGCACAAGCCTCAGAAAAAGATCCGCTGCATGTGGTGTGAAGGGATTGTGAAACTGATATTTGAGAAATTAAAAAGCCTGTCAGGAACTTGAATCCCAACAGGCTTAATTCCTTTGTTTTCGCTCTAAAAATTCTTAACTCAATGTTTCTTATCTCCTATCTCTCTTATCTCTTCTCTCAACTAATCGTCGATCCACTAGCAGTTCCCTCATGCGGCTGAAGCAATTTCAGCTTACCATCTTTATCCTCCGCCATCAGGATCATCCCTTCCGAATCAATTCCCATCATTTTTCTTGGCGCCAGATTGATCAGCATCGTCACTTGCTTTCCGATCAGAAATGCAGGATCAAAATGCTCCGCAACTCCGCTCAAGACGGTGTGGTGCCCCAGACCTGTATCCACTTTCAGCTTGAGCAATTTCTTTGATTTGGGCATCGGTTCCGCTTCCAGCACTGTCACCACTCGCATGTCCAGTTTTGCAAAATCATCATAGGAAATGATGTCTTTCATTGGGGTAACCGGCACATTGGCGGCCTCATTTTGAGTTTTAGTATCCATCAGTTTTTGTACTTGTTTTTCAACTGTTTCGTCTTCTATTTTTTCGAAAAGCAATCCCATTTCTCCGAGTGTATGACCTGCGGAAAGCAATTGGCTGTTGCCTGCCTGATTCCAGGTCATTTTCTCCAAACCAAACATTTTAAACAGCTTGGCTGCGGTAAATGGGAGAAACGGCTCTGACACAATCGCAAGATTTGCAGCAATATTCAAAGCAATATTCAAGATCGTCGCTGTCCGAACTTCGTCCGTCTTGATCACTTTCCAGGGCTCTGTATCTGCCAGGTATTTATTTCCCAATCTGGCAAATTCCATCACAAAGCTCAATGCCTCACGGAATCGGTAGCGCTCAATGGAGGCTGAAATTTTATTCGGAAACTCCTCCAACACTGCAATCACTTCCTCATCATATCCGGTCAGTTTTCCCCGCTGAGGAATCACTCCCTGATAATATTTATGGGTCAGGACCACCGCTCTGTTGACAAAATTGCCATAGATGGCTACCAGTTCCGAGTTATTTCTTCCCTGAAAATCCTTCCAGGTAAAGTCGTTGTCTTTCGTCTCTGGAGCATTCGCAGTCAGCACATAGCGCAGCACATCCTGCTTACCGGGAAATTCTTCCAGATACTCATGAAGCCAAACGGCCCAATTACGGGAAGTGGAGATTTTGTCCCCTTCCAGGTTCAAAAACTCATTAGCCGGCACATTGTCCGGAAGGATAAAGTCGCCATGCGTTTTGAGAATAGCAGGGAAAATAATGCAGTGGAAAACGATGTTGTCCTTACCTATGAAATGAACGAGCTTGGTTTCCTGATCTTTCCAGTAAGGTTCCCAATCAATTCCTTTCTCTGCCGCCCATTCTTTGGTGGATGAAATGTATCCGATCGGAGCATCAAACCAGACGTATAAAACTTTGCCCTCGGCTCCTTCCACAGGCACTTTGATTCCCCAATCCATGTCACGCGTCATCGATCTTGACTGCAGACCGTCTCCGGCTTCGAGCCAGGATCGACACTGACCCAGGACATTATTTTTCCAGTCATTGGCGTGATCCACCAAGATCCACTGTTTCAGAAAATCACCGTACTTCGCCAAATCCAGGAACCAATGCTTGGTTTCTTTCAAGACCGGCGTATTTCCGCTTAGTTTGGACTTGGGATTGATCAATTCAGTTGGGCTAAGCGAGCTTCCGCACTTTTCGCACTGATCTCCATAGGCACGCTCATTCCCACATTTTGGACAAGTGCCCTCGATGTAGCGATCAGCCAAAAACTGTCCGGCTTCCTCGTCAAAATATTGCTCAGTTACCTGCTCAATGAATTCACCTTTGTCATACAAATCCCGGAAAAGTCCGCTTGCGGTTTCATGGTGAATCGGGGCAGAAGTGCGGGAATAATGATCAAAACTGATCCCAAATTCCTTGAAACTCCCCTTCATCATCTCGTGGTATCGATCCACAATTTCCTGCGGAGTCAATCCCTCTTTGCGAGCTTTGATGGTGATAGCTACTCCGTGTTCGTCCGAACCGCAGATATAGGCCACATCCCGACCCATGGAGCGCAAATAGCGAACATAGATATCAGAGGGAATGTAGCAACCTGCCAAATGTCCGATATGAAGCGGGCCATTGGCATAAGGAAGCGCGGAAGTGACAGTGTATCGTTTAAAATTTTTACTCATAATAAATCAGGGATCGAAGGTTTAACCCGCTTCAGGAATCTAAAATTCCAATTCGGATCAGGGCGTAAAGATAGGGAAATCAGCCAAAACAGGCTTCAGGCATTTGTAAATTCATTCCGGGCCTCTTCGGTCAAAATTCCATTGTAAATGATCGTGATCGCCTGATCATAAACTTCAGAAGGGGAAAGTTTCATTCCTTTTTGAGTCGATTCAGGAAATTGACTTCTGAACTTCGGATCCAAAAGTGACTGGACTGCAGCCGCATACAGCATGACAACCATGTTAATGTTGAATTTTGAATTGACCAGCCCCTGAGCTACTCCCTGCTCGATCAGCTTCTGGAATCTCTCATAAGCAGACTCATTAATATAAAGCCGGAGATCCTCCCAAATCTCGGGTGCATACTCTCTCAAATCTTCAAACAATTCGGGATTAATCGGCGCCAAATGCGTGGCAATTACCGTGAGAGTTGATTTCAGTTTCAGCGGAAAAGGAATGTATTTGTTCTCCAGGATCGCCTCCACTTTTGCCGTCATTTTTGTTTTCAGCACTTCGAAAGACGCCGAAAGAAGCTCCATTTTCCCCGGATAATATTTGTATAGGGTCTTTTTGCTCATCCCCAAATCCAGCGCAATTTCGTTCATGGTGGTATGACGGTAGCCCTTTCCAAGAAAAAGCCGATACGCTGCATCCAAAATCTTCCCTTCACTGATCGTCTTTTTACTCATCTTCAAAAATCGTGAGGCCAAAGATATGGAAATAGGCCATAGTCGATAGTCCGTAGTTGGTCTGACCTTGCCAGATTTGGGTTGCTGATCTTAATCTTTTTAAGGTTAAGGAAAGAAAACTTCTATTTCTTCCAGTTAACAAAAGGCCTTTTTGGCTTAAATCCTGATTGTTCTTTGGCTTGCCAAATGGTATTTTTACCCTGCTAATTTTCCATCAACTCATGAATCGACAGGAAGCCGAACTCCGAATTGCCCAGCTCACCAAAGAAATCAATCATCACAATTACCTGTATTATCAAGAGAGTCGGACCGAAATAACTGATTTAGAGTTTGATCGGCTTTTGGAGGAATTAATCCAACTGGAAAAGGAATTCCCAGAATTGCTCAGCCCCGATAGCCCAAGTCAGCGAGTTGGCGGCATGATCACGAAGGAATTTGAGTCGGCTTTGCACGAATACCGCATGCTTTCTTTGGGAAACACTTATACGATTGAGGAGCTTTTGGCTTTTGATGAGCGAGTGGCCAAGGGACTTGGACATACGGATTAC
>VFKK01000082.1 GCA_009885605.1 Cyclobacteriaceae bacterium
AAGAATTACTACTTGAGAATGCACTGGCCTCAATAGATCGGTTTGCTAAAATCGAGTATATTTCAAATCCTAAAAAAGCGCTTATTCACCTTAAAGAGAACAGAGAAGAGATTTTCTTAATCATTTGTGATATAGATATGCCGATAATGAGCGGCTTGGAATTTAAAAAGGAAATTGAGAAGGACAGCTACCTGCGTGAAAAATCCATTCCATTTGTCTATATCTCCAATAATGCCTCCGATAAGATGGTAAGAGATGCTTATGAGCTTAATGTGCAGGGCTATTTTAAAAAGCTTGAGTCTATTGATGCTCAGGGCGAACTTCTAAATAAGATCATAAAATACTGGGCATCCTGCTTGCATCCGATTATGATTGCTCAAAAAAAATAAAGATTTAATTAACCATATTGGAGCACCCTGTAACTTTTATAGATTAATTAGATGATTTTTATCCTAATTGTTTATAGATATTATTACTCACCTATGGGATTTGGTCAAAAATAAGGGTTAAATGAAGGCTAAGGACCTTTTTTTGTGCAAATGGTGTGCAAATAAAAAGGCACTTACAAGAAAATTCTTATAAGTGCCTGATAATTAAGAGCCCCTTGCCGGGATCGAACCAGCGACCTACTGATTACAAGTCAGTTGCTCTACCAGCTGAGCTAAAGAGGCTTTTTTCATTCTAGTGGTGCAAATATAGACCTTCTCGATATTCACTCCAAACGCTCAGTGCCGAAATATGCTATCTCCCTTATTCTGAGTGAGATTAATTTAAAACTCTTTCAGAATCGAAAGCTTCTTCTTCAGTTTATCGATTTCCTCCTCTGCTTTCTGAATCTTGATATCAAACTGATCTCTCAATTTATCCGCAGTCTTGGAAGCAGCGAAGAAGTCAAGGTTGTTTCTCCAAAGGGTCACGCTGTTTTCCAGATCAGTGATCTGCTTTCTGATTCCGTGTTCCTTCTTATTCAGGGTCTTCACTGAATTTGGATCCGCCTGGATTTTGTTCAGATTCAATCGGAACATGAAATCTTCCTTATCCGAACCATGAGGGTTGAGTTTTTCAAGGTAGGAATCTACTGCAGCTTTGAACTGGGCCTGCATTTCTTTCATGTTCTTTCTTGGAACAAACCCTACCTCATTGAACTCTCCTATCAACTGCGTCAACTGCTCGTCATTCCCTGAATCAGCTCCTTCAGCATCCTGAATTCGCTTGCAGATATCCTGCTTCTTCTTAAGGTTAGACTCAAACTCCGAGTTGGAAGCCTTATTGGTATTTCTGCGGCCCTCGAAGAAAGCATCACAGGCAGCTTTGAATTTTTTGTAAAGTGCATCTCTGCTCTTTTCCGGCGTAGGGCCGAGTATTTTCCAATCTTGCTGCAACTTCATAAATGCATTTGCAGCATTTTGCCAGTCTGTGCTATCCTTCAGCTCTTCAGCCTTAGAAATCAAGGCTTCGGCATTCGCCTGATTGGTTGCCCGGATCTCATCCAATTCTTTGAAGAACAAATTCTTATTATGGAAAAACTGCTTGAATGCAGCCCAAAATGCCTTGTTTATATCCTTACCGGCTTCTCTTGGTACAGGACCTATTTTTTCCCAATTCTTCTGAATCTCAAGAATCTCCTTCGTCTTGGTATTCCAATCCTTGATTCGGTCGGCTTTGAAATCGATGAAAGATTTCAAAATCTCGATCAATGCTTCTTTATCGTCTTGATTCTTCTTGAAAACCTCTTTTTGATCCTCATAGAATTCCTTTCGACGGTCGTAGATCATGTCTGAAGCAGTTTTGAATCTGTTCCAGAGTGCCTCCTGGGCATCTCTTGGCACAGGACCAATATGCTTAAACTCATCATGAAGCTCGTTCAATGCCTTGATAGCATCTTTCAGATCTTTTACATGGACGAGTGCCTCTGCCTTATCGCAAAGTTCATTCTTATGCTCAAGATTCTTCTTGCGATCTAGTTCTTTCAGTTCAAAGTAGATGCTTCGATTATCGTAAAAACGATCCATCAAGGCATTAAAACTTGCCCAAAGGCTTTTATTTTGAGCTATGGGGATTGGTCCGATTGATTTCCACTGATCCTGAATGGCTTTGATGGAAGACATACTCAATGTAGTCTCTTCACCGTCTACCAGGTCGCGCAGTTTATTGAGGAGTTCAGTTTTCACGGCAAGATTTTTCTCTTTTTGCCGCTCGGCCTCTTTTTTTAGAGAGCCTAACTGATTTCTGTATTCGAAGTAATGCTTATTAAACTCTCTTTCTTCGTCACTTGGACGAAATTCGAAATCGTCTTCAGAACCTCCATCCGATTTGAATTTAGATAGAGCTTCTTCTTTGTCTTTATTTCCTAATTCGTCAAAAGCAGCTTTGATCTCATGGACCAGCTTATCTATCCTGACGATATTTCCGTGGCTGATTTTATCCTTCAGCAGGTTTACAAGCTGGGGTTTTGAGAGCTGCGAAAGATTAATATGTTCTTCAGAATGCTCTTCGGAATGTTCTTCTTCCGGAGCTGGCGAATGATCTTCCTGCATTTCAGCAACCTCAGTTACTGATTTGGAAGCAATTGGTTCCGGTGAAGATTCCTCAATTTCCTCTGGTGCAGCGTCTTCGGCGGGAATAATTTCATCAGCTATTGAATCTGTGTTTGCTTCCGGAGCTAACTCGGTCAGCTCGGATTCAACTTCGTTTTCTGCTTCTAAAACAGGTTCTTCCTGAACTTCCAAATCGGAAACTTCATCGGCAGAATCTTCGCTGTCTTGAGCATTGATTTCGCTGTTTATACTCTTCGCGTCTTCTTGTTCAGAAGCTTGAGTCACCTTGTCTTTTTCAGACAAATCGTTACTTTTCTCGGTCATAAAAAGGTACTATTTTGTGGCAATATGGGCAAAAATAGCGATTATGCCTAATTTAATCTTGGGTCAAGGGGATAATTAGCGATTACCTGAAACTCCCCTCCCATGTTTTTCAGCAAGTTTCTCCAAAGTTCCTCCGGAGTATATTCGAATGTAAGAAGGTCAATTTCTGACCTGCAGATAATCCAGGTCTTTCCTTGCAATTCTTCTAGTAATTGACCTTCTCCCCACCCGCTGTATCCTAAAAAAAATCGGATGGAATCCGGATTTAATTGCCCTGTTTTTAATTTTTCGACGAGGGAATCAAAATCACCTCCCCACCAAAGATGTTTTCCAAGGGAAACACTGCCCTCCAATTGGTGGTCTCCCATGTATACAAAATGCAGCGTATTTTGCTCCACAGGTCCTCCTACGAAGACCTCTTTTTCTAAAAATGCCAATTCTTCTACCAATTCTCCCAGTTTCAAAATCGAAGGTTTGTTGATGACCAAACCAAAACTGCCTTCCGTGCTATGCTCACAAAGAAGGACTACAGATCTGACAAAATTTTCATCCTGAAGAAATGGTTCGGAGATCAAAAGATCACCTGCCTCAGGACTTTTTATTTCTCCTTCCTTCATACATGGTTTTTAGGTTAATTTTTTAAAAATATAGACCATAATTTTTTAAATGCAATGCCTATGGTACTTTTATCCATTAAAAAATTAGAAAATCAGGTAATGAATATTTCCTCCATTCGTAAAGAATATACTTTAAAGTCTCTTGATATTAAAGATGCAAGTCCGAGTCCGATTACTCAGTTTAGAGAGTGGTTTGGGGAGGCTCTTCGGTCTGAAGTTTTGGAAGTAAATGCCATGTCGCTGTCTACTTTAGGATTGGATGGTTTTCCAAACGGAAGAATCGTCCTACTCAAAGAATTGGACCATGGTTTTGTCTTTTTCACAAATTACCAAAGTGAAAAAGGAAGAGAACTTGAAGCATTAGGAAAAGGAGCTCTCACTTTTTATTGGGCTGAATTAGAGCGACAAATCCGAATCAAAGGTGTAATCGAGAAAATAAGTGCCGAGGAGTCTGATGCTTACTTTTTTTCAAGACCTTATGGCTCACAAATCGGTGCATGGACTTCTCCTCAAAGTCAGCCGATCCAATCCAGAGAAGATTTGGATAAACGTCAGTCAGAAATTGAAGGAAGATTCAGCCCTGATACGATGAAAAGACCAGATCATTGGGGTGGTTACAGGCTGACGCCAATCAAAATAGAATTTTGGCAAGGAAGAGAAAGCCGCCTTCACGATAGAGTTCTCTATCAAAAAATGGAGGATAATTCGTGGGAAATTTCCCGTTTGGCTCCTTAATTATTTAAGGTCAAAAAGGTCGTTGACACCAATGAAACGTTCCTTAGTAAATCCTTCCCCGTACTTGGTGAAAATTCTATGTCCTAATTCTCTCGCTCTTGCCTCAATAAATGGCAAAAACTCCGGATCCGAAATAAAGCTCTTCGGCTCAGCACTGGAGGGATCATAAAATTGGGACTTAAATGCAAGTATGCTTTCTATCTTGGTTTGCCAAAATGGTGTAATATCCACGATAAAATCGGGCTCAACTAAATTGTTTTGGATATAATGGTAGACGAATTTGGGTCTCCATGGGGCCTGAATCTTTCCTTCGAAACTGGTTTCAATTGTTCGGAGTCCACTCATAAAACAGGCATTGGAGGCTAAACCAGAAGCTTTTCCATGGTCTGGGTGCCTGTCTGAAATGGCATTAGCCAAGACGATTTCCGGCTGATATTTTCGGATGATCTCAATCAACTTATGCTGATGCTCTTCGTCATCTTTAAAATAAATGTCCCTGAAAGCGAGATTTTCACGGGCAGAAAGCTTTAGAATTTTTGCAGCATCATCTGATTCCTGAAGACGAATTTCAGGTGTGCCTCGGGTTCCCATCTCACCTTGGGTAAGGTCAACGATTCCAACTTTATATCCTTTGGCAATTTGAGAGGCGATTGTTCCGGAGCACCCAAGTTCAGCATCATCGGGATGCGCTGCTATCACTAAAATATCAAGTTTTGCCATTTTCCTTTTCTAAGGTATTAATGCCTTTATTTAACCTTGAGGTTCTGCCCTATTTTCAAAATACTTCTGGTGGAAATTCCGTTCGATCTGGTAAGCGCACCGACAGTTACTCCGTATTTTCTTGCAATTGAACCGAGATTTTCTCCCTTTCTGACACGATGGTAAGCACTTGTTTTAGCTTTTACAACAGCTGCTGCAACATGCGTGAAAGTGGAAGCTGTAATCAGGTAGGTTTGATCTCTGATGATAGATTCCTTGAAGTCGTAAACTCTTTCCGGATCAAAAGGAGATCCTTGAAAGCGGAGTTCATAATGCAAGTGCGAACCTGTGCTTCTGCCAGTGTCACCGCCTTTGCCAATCAAATCACCGGCTTTCAATTCCTGACCTACGTCAACGAGTGTTTTTGACAAGTGACCATAAAGAGTCTCAAGTCCATTTTTATGCCGAACCAAGATGTAATAACCATAACCGTAACGATCATATCCCACTACCCGGACAATCCCGTCAAAACCTGCGAATACCGGATCTCCGGTGTCTAAATCAAGGTCAACACCATAGTGCATACTTCTCCATCTTGGACCAAAAGGAGATGTAAGAGGAGTTGCATTTAGAGGAAGTTTCCAGTCATAGCCAAATCTCTGGTCATACAAACGGATGTTAACGCTATCCTGAAATTTCTTAGGATCAAAATCGTAAATATTTATCTTTTTGGAGTCCCAAGTGGAAAAATGTTCAAAGGCGGTGATCCAAATGCTGTCTATTTGAATTTCTTCCGACACTTTAACCAATTGATTGGTCGGTGCCCAAATAAGTGGATTTTGGTCTTCATTAACGATAGATCTGACCCGGGTCAAATTAACGTTATTTTCAAAAATGATTGAATCAGTGGTACTGGATAGAGTTCTGAGATAAGAATCCTGATCAATACCTCTTAACTCTATGTTTCTTCTTTCCTGTCCTGCAGGAGTTGTGGTATTGTTTTTCTTAATGATCTTCGGAAAAACCTGAGCATTGGCTTGAAAAGCACCAATGCTTAGAATTACTCCTATGAAAATTGATAGAAAGAAAGACCTCATGAATTGAGTTTAATGATTCTCTGTTTCGGCTAAATACCGTTCTGAGTCTAAAGCGGCCATACAACCAGTTCCCGCAGCAGTGACAGCTTGTCTATAGATATGATCTTGGGCATCTCCGCAGGCGAACACCCCTTCAATATTTGTTCTGGTACTTCCGGGAATAGTTTTGATATATCCGGCTTCATCCATGTGGATAAAACCTTTAAAGATATCGGTGTTGGGCTGATGACCAATAGCAACAAAGAAGCTAGAAATTGCCAATTCGTGCTTTTCACGGGTTTTGTTGTTAAATAATCTCACGCCGGTAACTTCATCCTCCCCCAAGATTTCATCTGTTTCTGTATTCCAGAGTATCTCAATCTTTGGGTTATTTGCAACTCGCTTTTGCATTATTTGGGAAGCTCGCATTTCGTCCTTACGAATGATCATGTAGACTTTACTGCAAATATTTGAAAGGTAAGAAGCCTCTTCACATGCTGTGTCTCCAGCCCCTACGATGGCTACTTCTTGTCCTTTGAAAAAGAAACCATCACAAACAGCACAGGCAGATACGCCTTTGCCATTCAATCTGGCTTCACTTTCTATTCCCAACCATTTTGCAGAAGCACCGGTGGAAATGATTATGGTTTGAGCTTCAATCTTGATTTCTTCATCCACTGTCACTAGGTAAGGTTTGGAAGAAAAATCAACATTTGTAACAAGACCATACCGCACTTGTGTACCAAATCTCTCTGCTTGTTTTCGAAAATCTTCCATCATCGCCGGACCAACTACTCCGTCCGGATACCCAGGATAATTCTCTACATCGTTTGTAATGGTGAGCTGACCGCCTGGTTGGCCTCCGGTATAAAGTATTGGATTCAAACCAGCTCTTGATGCATAAATAGCTGCTGTGTAGCCTGCAGGACCGGAACCGATAATCAGAACCTTGACCTTTTCAATTTCTTGATTCATTAATAGGGTGTATTAAATCGAGTAAATTTTGTCAATTCTAACGCGGAAACAAAACACGCCTTTGTTAAAATTACCAAAGCAGCCTGTTTCAAGGTAGCTTTCAATAGTTTAGAAAGGAAAAAAATCAGTACTTCTTTTAACCAAAAAAAGGGTCTTGAGACCCCTTTTTCGATTCCTTCTCTTATCCCAGGTAAGGCTTTAAGGTCTTACTTCTGGATGTATGTCGCAATCGACGTATTGCCTTTTCTTTTATCTGTCTTACTCGCTCTCGTGTAAGGTTGAACTTTTCTCCGATTTCTTCAAGAGTCATAGCGTGCTCACCATTTAGACCGAAATAGAGGGTAATCACATCTGCTTCTCTTTGAGTAAGCGTAGATAATGCTCTTTGAACTTCTTTACGAAGAGAGTCAGTCATCAAGCCATCGTCAGGCTTTTCATCTCCGTCATTCTCCAATACGTCCAAGAGGCTGTTTTCTTCGCCTTGAACAAATGGAGCATCCATGGATACGTGTCGACCAGAGATTTTCATGGTATCAACTACCTCACTTGCAGAAACTTCAAGAACTTCAGCCAATTCTTCAGGTGAAGGCTCTCTCTCAAACTTCTGCTCTAACTCACTGAACGTTTTGCTGATTTTATTAAGTGAACCAACTCTGTTCAACGGAAGACGAACAATTCTTGATTGCTCTGCCAAAGCTTGAAGGATTGATTGTCTGATCCACCAAACTGCATAAGAAATGAATTTGAAACCTCTGGTTTCATCGAATCTTTGTGCGGCTTTGATCAAACCAAGATTTCCTTCATTGATCAAGTCTCCAAGAGACAGACCTTGATTTTGATATTGTTTCGCTACCGAAACAACAAATCTAAGGTTGGCTTTGGTCAATTTTTCCAATGCCAATTGATCACCTTCTCTGATTCTTTTGGCCAGAACTACCTCTTCATCTGCAGTCAACAGGTCTACTTTTCCAATTTCCTGAAGGTATTTATCAAGCGACTGGCTTTCTCTGTTGGTAATCTGTTTGCTAATTTTTAGCTGCCTCATTCAAAATTATGATTTGTGAAATTGAATTTTTATATAAGTATCAAAGTAATCAAATGATTGATTAAGCCTGTTCTCCGGAGGATGGTTTTTCAGGTTTAGGCAATAACACCTTTCTTGAAAGTTTGAATTTGCCTGTTTTCTTATCAACATCAATCAACTTAACCACGATTTCTTCTCCAGGCTCCAATACTCCATCCATGGTATCAAGTCTTTCCCACTTGATCTCGGATATATGAAGTAAACCATCCTTACCTGGCATAAATTCCACAAATGCTCCAAATGGCTGAATATTTTTCACTTTGCCAGTGTAGGTCTCCCCTATTTCCGGCTGAGCAACAATAGATTTAATGCGTCTCAGGGCAGCATCAAGGTGATCCTGGTTGGCAGAGAAAATATTTATTTTACCCTGGTTGTCTACTTCTTCAATAATAATGGTGCAAAGAGTATCCTTCTGAATCTCCTGAATTACCTTTCCTCCAGGCCCGATTACAGCTCCGATCAATTCTTTAGGAATGAACATCATGAATGATCTTGGAGTATGAGGTTTCAACTCAGCTCTTGGCGTAGCCAAAGTTTTGTTGATCTCATCCAAAATATGAAGTCTACCTTCTTTAGCCTGATAAAGAGCCTCTTTCAAAACAGAGTAGTCCAAACCTTCAACTTTCAAGTCCATCTGACAAGCTGTGATTCCTTTGGCGGTACCCGTTACTTTGAAATCCATGTCACCTAAGTGATCTTCATCTCCTAAGATGTCTGAAAGAATCGAATACTTTCCTGTTTTTGGATCAGAAATCATACCCATAGCGATTCCGGTAACCGGTGCTTTGATTTGAATTCCCGCATCCATCAATGCCAAAGTGCCCGCACAAACAGTTGCCATTGAGGAAGAACCGTTTGATTCTGTAATATCAGAAACGATTCTAATTGTGTATGGATTTTCGTTAACCGGAGGAAGTACTTTTTTCAAAGCTCTCATCGCCAGGTTTCCGTGTCCGATTTCTCTTCTTCCTGGACCTCTGTTTATTTTAACCTCACCTGTAGAAAATCCAGGGAAGTTATAATGAAGATAAAATTTATTGTAACCTGAGAATGTAGCTCCGTCAATCATCATCTCATCCATCTTGGTTCCAAGCGTACAAGTAGTAATCGATTGAGTTTCTCCCCTTGTAAATACTGCTGACCCGTGCGCAGATGGTAGATAATCAACTACTGACCAGATTGGTCTGATTTCGTTTAATTTTCTTCCGTCAAGTCTTTTCTTCTCATCCAAAGTCAGGTTTCTTGCTGCTTCTTTATGGATTTTATGAAAATATGGGCTGATCAGGCTTGTTTCGAATGAATGCTCGGTACCCAGTCCTGCAACAAACTCATCTTTAATTCCTTTTATCAAAGCAGAACGCTCAGATTTGTTGGGGATTTGCTTGCTTACAGATGCATATAATTTATCATAAGTATCTGCCTTCATTCTCTCGTAAAGAGCTGAATCAGATTTCTCGTGAGAATATTCTCTCTTCTTCTCCTTACCTACCATCTTGGTAAGTTCGATTTGTGCCTGGCAATGTCTTTTTATCTCTTCGTGCGCCAATTGCATTGCCTCAACCATTTCATCTTCTGAAATTTCATTGGCTTCGCCTTCCACCATTAAGATGTAATCTATAGATCCTGCCACGATGAATTCCAAAGATGCTTTTTCAAGCTCTTTTGGTCCCGGA
Source organism: Cyclobacteriaceae bacterium (assembly GCA_009885605.1). GTDB lineage: Bacteria > Bacteroidota > Bacteroidia > Cytophagales > Cyclobacteriaceae > Algoriphagus. Next base: position 9,721 of record VFKK01000082.1, read on the forward strand.
TTAAGTTTATATTTTCCGTCAATTTTAGCAACTCTCACTTCAGAGATTGGACCATTGAATGGAATATCAGAAACCGCCAAAGCTGCAGAAGCTGCAAGACCAGCTAAACAATCTGGTAGTACCTCATCATCTGAGGACATCAGTGTAATAGCTATTTGAGTATCAGCATGATAATCATCCGGGAAAATTGGACGTATTGCACGGTCAACAATTCGACTGATCAAAATCTCATAATCCGAAAGCCTTCCTTCTCGCTTCAAAAATCCGCCAGGAATCTTCCCGGAAGCAGCAAATTTCTCTTGGTAATCTACGGACATCGGTAAAAAATCCACTCCTTCACCTGCTTCTTTTTTGGACATTGCAGTTGCTAAAAGCATTGCTTTACCCATTCTTACTACAACAGCACCATCTGCTTGTTTGGCTAATGCGCCGGTTTCAATAATGATTTCTCTGCCATCTTCAAGAGTGATGGTCTTAGTGATTAAATTTGGTAACATAAATACGTGTTAGAATTAAAGCGTCGGATGATTAAAAATTGTACTAATAACCTAAAAAAACAAAAAAGTAAGGTCCTCAACATTGAGAACCTTACCTGAGGGTTATTTTCTGAGTCCTAACTCGGCAAGAATTGCTCTGTATCGCTCAATGTTTCTGTGATGGAGGTAATCCAGCAGGCTTCTTCTTTTACCTACTAGCTTCAACAAACCTAATCTTGAAGAGTGATCCTTCTTATTTGACTTCAAATGCTCAGTCAAATGCTTGATTCTGTGTGTGAAGAGTGCAATCTGAGACTCAGGAGATCCTGTGTCAGTTTCAGATTTCAACCGTCCATGATTCTTAAACAACTCTTGTTTTGTCTCTGGTGTTAAATACATGTTTAGTCAAATTTTTGTTAAAACAGACACAAAAGTAAGGCTTTATTTATAATAATAAAAGATCAAGCCACTTTTGCTTTAATAACTTTCACTCGATTTTGAATTGATTTCCATGTTTCCAAATAGAAATCCGGCTCAAATAGTCTGGCATCCTTTCGCGCCTGCCTTAAAAAAAACAATCCAAAAGGGATCAGGCATAAGTTTGAAAACCATGTACCAATTAATGGATCTACGACGCCTTCTTTTGCCCATTTTTCTCCGGTAATTGTAAGCATGTAAAAAAGAATGAAAAAAGTAATAGAAAGTATTACTGGCATACCCAGCCCACCTTTTTTTATAATAGAACCCAAAGGTGCTCCAATCATGAACATAACAAAGCATGCAAAGGCCTGAGTGTACTTTTGATACCATGCAATTTCAAACCGACGGAATTCCCGATCAAAGCTGTCAACCTGAGCATTCTTCACATTGAAATTGTTTTTCAAATTTCTGGCATTATTCAAAGCCATTGTCAGAGCATTGGAATTCAACCCACGCTCACTCACGACCGAATCAAGTATAAACCTTTCGCTGACAGTGAGGGGAGCTATCCGTTCCGGCTTTATTAATTTTCCGGAATCCTCGATTCCTGAGGTGTCAACTGTTGTTATAAGGCCGGCCGATTCAGAAATAGCACTGTCGCCTATTCTGTCAATTACCGGCAATTGAATTGCGGAAGAATCTCTTTTAAAAGCACCTCCGGCCTGACTACCAATAGACATGTAAACTTTCTTTTTACGGAAAACAGTATCACTTTTTGGAAGTTCAGAATTGCTTGCAATAACCCTCTTTTCTGCGGTAGGAATTGTCGCGGTTTCTGATTTTCCGCTTAAACCAACCGTGTCCACCCCTGCCAGAATTTGATTAGTCGCCTCACTGGCAATCACATTACTCTCAGGGGACTGCCCCCGCAATGGTATCCCATTTGCATTATTAGAATCAATGGATGCAAATTCATTATTTAAGAAACCGATCGAATCGTTGTAGGCTTTGTCTTTTCTGGCTCTTATTTGCCTTAATGTATCATCCTCAGCTCTTCTTTCCAGTATAAATTTTAGAGGAGTCAATTTTCTCTTTCGGGTAAAAAATGGGTAAATGCTTTCCGCAGTTTGATAATTTTGGTATTTCTGATCGTTGACAAGCGTATTGATGGAATCGAGTCCTGACTTGAGTTCCACTATATTCTTAATCGATCTGTTTGTGGACCAAAGATCCTCAGGAGTTCGGGTTAGTTTGAATGCATCCAAATCAAAAATAATGACATTTTCTTTAAATTTAGTTCTGCTGAACTCTACCGGCTTTTCAGTAATTCCTCTGGTTGCTCTGGCTTCCTTATAATTTTGGCCCTCATACAAGGTCAATTTCATATAATTTTCATTAAAAAACGGTTCCATCCGACCTGAATCGGCCATAGTCACATTCAGGTTTCCCTGGCCATCAGAATGGTTATAAATGATAATATCATTCAGTCGGACCTCATCGGGTTTACTATTGACTTTTAAACTGTATCCCGGAATACCATTGTAAAAAACCCCTTCTTTAATTTCCAAAGCTGGAGACTTCATCCGAATGTCATATAGCAAACTGAAAGTCTTTAGATTGACTTTTGGAACCAGGTAATTATTGGAAAGGTATGCCACGAATGCTAAAACAATAACAAAAACACCAATTGGCCTTAAAGCCCTCAACAATGAAATTCCACTACTTTTAATTGCAGTAAGTTCAAAATGCTCACCCAGGTTCCCAAAAGTCATAAGACTGGAAAGCAAAACTGCCAAAGGCAACGCCATAGGTGAAATGCTGATCACAAAGTACCCGATCAGCTCCATATAGATCCAAAAGCCAAGGCCTTTGCCAAAAATCTCGTCGAAGTACTTCAGCATGTTGACAGTCAACAGGATGAAATCCACCACAACAAAAGTTAATAAAAATGGGCCTAAAAAAGACCCAAGTATAAGCTTGTCTAATTTCTTCATGGTTTAAACAACTCTCCCTGCGAATAACGATTCATCAGGGAGAGAGTTCAAATTTGGTGATTTGGATTGAAATTAACCACCAATTATTTCTTTGAGCCTTCCAATCAACCCCTCCCAAATAGAGACAGATTCATCTTCGTCATACACATCAGAGTAGTCTATTACTTTGAGAAATAAAGTTTGAGTCAAATCATTCTCTTCCAGTTTGAATTCTATGTAGGAATGATCTGTATCAACCGGATTTTTCGGATCGAAAAATTCAAACTTGACATGAGAATTAAGTCTGAGTGATGCGAGCTTGGCATAATGCTCCTCGTTGTCAAAATCGAATATATAATTCTTGTCTTCATCAATTTTAACTTCATCAGCAAACCACTCTTCAAGACCGCTAGCGGAACTTAAGTAATGGAATACTATTTTTTTAGATGCATTGATTTGATAATCAGATACAAATTTATTTTTGACCATGATTTTTACTTTTGCTTTATGATAAATTCACTTTTTTGGATTCTGTCAACTTGCTTTTCCCAGTACAAGACCTCATATTTGCATTCCAATTTACAAGGGAGGGATTTTAGCTTAGAAAACAGATGGTTTTCAATCTCCTATTTTTGATTTTAGACCTTGCCTTAATATAGGCATTAATTTCAAAAATCAATACCAGAAATTCAATTGATGATATTTCTACTACCTAAAAATCGGTTTCATGGCGAGGTAGCTCAGTCGGTTAGAGCGCAGGATTCATAACCCTGAGGTCACGAGTTCAACTCTCGTCCTCGCTACTAAGGCTTTCAGAAATGGAAGCCTTTTTGTTTTTTGCCTTTACTTTTTCAAGTGAAATCTACTATCACTTTGCCATTCAATTTCATTAATCGCTATATTCAAAAGTATAGTCTTATCAATGACCCATATTTCAACCAAAGAGCCGCCTCATTCATTTTTCTCAAGACTGAAGTTTCTGGGGCCAGGATTTATCCTATCAGCCTCCATTGTTGGCTCAGGAGAGTTGATCGCTACTACCATCCTTGGAGCAAAAGGTGGATTTATCACCTTTTGGGTCATTCTTGTCAGTTGCATCGTAAAAGTTGCAATCCAGTTGGAATTCGGAAAAAACGCCATTATAAGCGGGAAAACTTTAATGTTTTCCTTTTCCAAACTACCCGGTCCTTCCTTTGGAAAAGGAAATTGGGCGGTATGGGCCACATTTATACTCACTTTATTTAAGATTCTTCAATTAGGAGGAATGCTTGGAGGAGCTTCAATAGCGATTGGAATGATATTTCCTGAAATCCCCGTGTTAATCTGGGTACCAGTTTTAGGAATTCTATCAAGCTTTTTGATCTATAAAAATTATTACTCTTTAATCGAAAAGGCTTCTATCGTCATGGTGGTAGGATTCACGCTTTTGACGCTGGCTTCAGTTGTTGCAATATCTTTTACACCGCTTGGTTTTACATTCTCAGATGTGATGAGTGGATTGAAGTTTGAGCTTCCCTCCGATCTTGTATTCATTGCCATCGGTGCATTCGGAATCACAGGAGTGGCTAGTGATGAAATCATCGCTTATACGTATTGGTGTCTGGAAAAAGGATATGCACAGTATGCAGGAGAAAACGATGGTTCCGCCGAGTGGAAATCCAGAGCAAACGGATGGATAAAAATTATGCAACTCGATGCTGTCGTAGCTATGATTATCTACACAATTGTAACGGCAGCATTTTACCTGCTTGGCGCCTCTATTCTTTATGGGCGGGACGCAATTCCGGAAGGAAATGAATTGATTAATTCTTTGGCAAATATCTACACTGAATCTCTGGGAAGTGAAGCCCGCTTGGCATACTTGGCAGGTGCATTCTTTGCTTTGTACTCAAGTGTATTTGCCACTTTAGCTTACTGGTCCAGGCTATTTCCGGATATTTTCGGACAATTGGGATGGATAAATCCCCAAAGCATCACGGATCGTAAAAAATGGGTATCAATTCTTGCATGGCTATTCCCTTGTTTGTGGGTGATCACCTACCTCTTTATTGAAATGCCTACTTTCATGATACTTTCAGGCGGCGTTGTCGGTTCAGTTTTGCTGTTGATAGTTGTTTTCGCAGCAATTCATTTCCGGGCTCAAAATAGATTTTTGAAGTCAGCTTCAGGTCTGATATTTGAAATTATGTTCTGGCTTAGCGTGGCTTCCATCGCGACAGTTTCTTTGTATGGTATTTTCAAACTGTTTTAGAATAAGAAAAGAATTACCGCTTTAGAATCAATCCTTTACCCTTGAAAACAAAAAAGCCTTCCCGAAGGAAGGCTTTTGTAAAATAAGGCAGTGCACACCTTATTTTACTCTTTCAACTACAGCTTTGAATGCTACTGGGTGATTCATGGCCAAATCTGCCAAAACCTTACGGTTCAGTTCAATTTCAGCTTTCTTCAATAAACCCATTAATTGAGAATAGGAAATACCGTGCATTCTTGCACCAGCATTAATACGCTGAATCCACAAAGCTCTGAATTCTCTTTTCTTAGCTTTACGATCTCTGTATGCGTACTGGAGACCTTTCTCATACTTATTTTTCGCTACAGTCCATACGTTTTTACCTCTTCCGAAGTAACCTCTTGTGGCCTTTAGCACTTTTTTTCTTCTTGCTCTGGACGCTACCGCGTTTACCGATCTAGGCATAGTTTGTTGATTTTTGACACTTGGTGCTTGTTAACCAAGTCTTTGAGACCAAAGTATCTGGTGAATAAATTAACCTTTAATTAATAGAGAGATTTGAAAATCAGATTTTCAACATATCTCTTACTCTACCTTCGTCAGAAGCGTGAACAAGACCGGTTTTGGTCAGGTTATGCTTCCTTTTAGTGGACTTTTTCGTAAGGATATGGCTTTTGAAAGCATGTTTCCTTTTGATTTTGCCGGTTCCTGTCAAAGTGAACCGCTTCTTTGCACTGGATTTGGTTTTTACTTTTGGCATTTTGCTGTTATAGTTTAGTTGAAATTATTTCTTTCCTGCTTTCGGAGCGATAAAGATGTTCATTCTTTTTCCTTCCAATTTCGGAAGCTGCTCTACTGCTCCGTAATCCTCAAGAGCCTGGGCAAACCTCAACAGCAACATTTCTCCTCTTTCTTTAAATACAATACTTCTGCCTACAAAATGAACGTAAGCTTTTACTTTTGCACCTTCTTTTAAGAAGCTGATTGCATGCTTCAATTTAAAGTTGAAATCATGATCATCGGTATTAGGCCCGAATCTAATTTCCTTTAAAACGACCTTGGCAGCATTGGATTTAATTTCCTTCTGCTTCTTTTTCTGCTCATACTTGAACTTAGCGTAGTCAAGAATCTTGCAAACAGGTGGATCTACATTGGGAGAAATCTCCACCAAATCTAGGTCGTTTTCCTGAGCGAGTCTAATGGCTTTGTCTGTAGCTAAAACGGCATTTCCGCCTTCTACGAAATCACCAACTACTCTCACCTCACGGGCTCTGATCTTTTGGTTTACCTTGTAGGGTTCTTCTTGTCTTCCTCTGAAGGGTTGTCTTTCTCTCAAGTTTGCTTTCGGTTGTTTTTGTGAAATTGCCTGCAAATATCGGAATTATTTCTAATTCAAAAAAGCAGAATTCTATTTTACCTAAATAATTACTTACTCAGGGATTCGGAAATGATTCCCTGAAAATACTTTATGAATTCCTCCGAAGAGTAATTTCCTAAGTCGCCTTCTCCATGCTTCCTCACTGAAAGTTTCCGCTCTTCTTGTTCCTTTTCTCCTACTATGAGCATGAAAGGCACTTTCTTAACTTCTGAATCCCGAATTTTTCTTCCAATCTTTTCATCGCGATTGTCAATAGAACCGGTGATTCCATGCTCATCAAGGATGGCTTTTATTTCTTCAGCATAGCCTATAAACTTCTCTGAAATGGGAAGAATGTTGATTTGTTCCGGAGCGAGCCAAAGCGGGAAATTACCGGCACAATGCTCGATCAAAACCGCTACAAAACGCTCTAAAGACCCAAAAGGGGCTCTGTGGATCATTACCGGCCGATGCTTTTGATTGTCTGATCCAATGTATTCCAACTGGAATCTGTCCGGTAAATTATAATCGACTTGGATAGTTCCAAGTTGCCATTTTCTGCCCAAAGCATCTTTGACCATAAAGTCGAGTTTTGGACCATAGAAAGCTGCTTCACCCAAAACAGTGACCGTTTCCAGTCCTTTTTCAGCGGATGCTTCGATGATAGCTGACTCTGCTTTTTGCCAGGCTTCCTCAGTTCCGATGTATTTCTCTGCTTTTGCAGGATCTCGAAGAGAGATTTGGGCAGTATAATTTTCAAAACCCAGCGCTTTGAAAACATGCAAAACCAAATCAATCACTTTGATAAATTCTTCTTTTACCTGATCTGGACGACAGAAAATATGTGCGTCATCCTGAGTAAATCCTCGAACACGGGTCAATCCATGCAATTCACCGCTCTGCTCGTAACGGTAAACTGTACCAAATTCTGCGTAGCGAATAGGCAAATCTTTGTAAGATCGAGGCTTGTATTTATAAATCTCACAGTGGTGAGGACAATTCATCGGTTTCAGCAAAAACTCCTCGCCTTCATTCGGAGTAGTGATCGGCTGAAAGGAATCTTTCCCGTATTTCTCATAATGCCCAGAAGTCTCATACAGAGCTTTATGTCCGATATGAGGTGTAGTAACCTGCTGATAGCCTGATTTATCCTGGGCTTTCTTCATGAAATTCACTAATCGCTCACGCAACAAGGTTCCCTTTGGTAACCAAAGCGGAAGACCCATTCCTACTTTTTCTGAAAACATAAAGAGCTCAAGCTCACGACCGAGTTTTCGGTGATCACGCTTTTTGGCTTCTTCCAAAAGAGTAAGATAATCTTGAAGTTCTTTTGCCTTCGGAAAAGTCACACCATAGATCCGAGTCAGCATTTTGCGCTTCTCATCCCCTCTCCAATATGCTCCGGCAATATTGGTCAGCTTTACAGCTTTGATAAATCCGGTATTTGGAATATGCGGTCCGCGGCAAAGGTCAGTGAAATTCCCTTGCTCATAAAACGTAATTGAACCGTCTTGAAGTCCTTCCAAAAGATCCAATTTGTACTCATCTCCTTTTTCCTGGAAGAAAGCTACCGCATCGTTTTTGGAAATATCTTTTCGGATGAATTCGCTTTTCTCTCTCGATAATTCGATCATTTTTTGTTCGATCTTTTCGAGTTCCGCGCCTTCCAGCGTATGATCTCCAAAATCTACATCATAATAAAAGCCGGTTTCGATCGGAGGGCCAATGCCTAACTTGACTCCCGGATAGAGAGCTTCCAGAGCTTCCGCCATTAAGTGCGCAGAGGAATGCCAAAAAGTACTTTTGCCTTCCAGATCATTCCAGGTGAGTAATTGAACACTGGAATCTTCATTGATGGCGCGAGAAGAATCCCAAACCTGACCGTTGACTTTGGCTGCAAGAACGTTCCGTGCTAAACCCTCGCTGATACTTAGAGCAATCTGTAGTCCGGTAGTTCCTTTGTCAAACACTTTCACTGAGCCATCAGGAAGTGTAATATTGATTTGATTTGACATAATATGAATTGTTTCTGCCCATACAAACAGGCATTTGGTTTAAGCTGCAAATATGCACAACCGGCTAGCAAAGGAAAAATTTAGGCCAAAGTAATGTGAAAAATGAATGGATAAATTCTCAGTACGCGTTCCAATCTGAATGGATTTTGAATGTAGACTCAGAGATAACTCGGTCAAAAAAATTATTACTTCAACTACTTAAAAACTCTTTCCAAAACTTATCCCTGCAAAATAGGGATAGAAGTACCAGCCCTCCCCTCCTCCTAATGGAGTATCAATTAAAGGAGTGTAGG
>VFKK01000062.1 GCA_009885605.1 Cyclobacteriaceae bacterium
TTGTAAATCGAAGGTTTTGGCTCGATGGCTCTGAAGTCTGAGTTTGTGAGAAAAGCATAAATTCAGTTGGCAGTTTTCAGAATCAGTATTCAGTTTTCAGAGCCAAGAGTTTGGAACCAAGAATCAAAAAGTAAGATTTAAACATAAAAAATCCCTTCGGTGAAAGCCGAAGGGATTCATTTTTAAAGGTATTCAGAAATTAATCCGCCAGGTATTTTTCTACAGGAGTGTAAGGCATTCCAAAAGCCTGAGCTACTGCTTCGTATACGATTTCTCCGTTGATGACATTCAAACCTGAAACCAAGTCCTCGTTATCCTGAGCTGCTTTCTTCCAGCCTTTGTCCGCAAGTTGCATCGCGTAGGGAAGCGTTGCGTTGGTCAAGGCCAAGGTAGAAGTGTAGGGAACAGCTCCCGGCATATTTGCTACGCAATAGTGAACGACCTCATCAATCACATAAGTTGGATTTTCGTGTGTGGTTGGTCGACAAGTTTCGATGCAACCTCCCTGATCCACAGCCACGTCAACAAGTACCGTTCCCGGTCTCATTTCTTTAAGCATATCTCGGGTGATCAGGTGAGGAGCTTTTGCTCCAGGGATCAACACCGCTCCAACGATCAAATCAGAATGCTTGATCATTTCGCGGATATTATATTCGTTAGACATCATTGTCTTCACATTGGCAGGCATTACATCTGCCAGGTGTCTCATTCTCGGAAGGGAAACATCCATGATAGTGACATCAGCACCCAAACCTGCAGCCATCCAAGCCGCTTGAGTTCCTACGATCCCTCCACCCAGAATCAATACTTTCGCAGGAAGCACACCCGGTACGCCGCCCAAAAGAACTCCTCTTCCGCCAAGTGGTTTTTCAAGGTAGTTTGCGCCTTTCTGAATTGCCATTCTTCCGGCTACCTCAGACATAGGGACTAAAAGTGGAAGACTTCTGTCGGTTTTTTCAACCGTTTCATAAGCCAGACAAACCGCCTTACTTGCGACCATCGCTTTGGTAAGCGGCTCGTATGAAGCAAAGTGAAAATAGGTAAACAACAATTGATTTGCTTTGATCAGCTTGTATTCAGATTCGATAGGCTCTTTCACCTTCATGATCATCTCAGCGATCTCGTAAGTAGCCTCGATAGTTGGAAGGATTTGGGCTCCCGCAGCTTCGTACTGTGCATCAGGGAATCCACTTCCTACGCCGGCAGAATGCTGAATGTAAACGGAATGGCCTCTCTTGATCAATTCTTTAGCACCGGCAGGCGTCAGTGCTACGCGGTTTTCGTTGTTTTTAATTTCCTTAGGAACACCTATAATCATGATTTCTCTATTTGGGTTGTAACAATGTGGGCGCAAAGATACTAAGCAAAGACAAACAGAAAAGTCCTCCGGAAAATAGTATTTGGTCTGATTTGGAAAAAATCTGTTTTTCCATAGATTATTTGTTTTTTATCGATGTAAATGCAGAAAATTTCAAAATATAAATTTTAAACATCGATAATTTTGAAAATATATTTTGGTTTTGAAGGTGTGAAATCGGAAAAATCACTTTACTGAATCATCAATTAATTTGACTGAAAAATTCGAATTATCCGAATAAAATTCTTTTTAATTGAATTAAATGCAATTACATCCAAATTTTAGATGGTAAAATATTAATTGCTAAATTTGCTTGAAATTGATATTTCCCTATTTTTGAGTGTTGTAATCCTTACCGGTTCCGAACCCAAAATATCTTTAGAAAACTTCGATCTATGGCTGTGGTAAACCAGAATCTCAAAACTCCTCAAAGTCCTGCCTTAACGCGGGAGGATATCCTGAACGATTTCAAAGTATGTATGATCAGCAGGCATGCTTCTTTGGTGGGTAGAAAAGAGGTATTTATGGGGAAAGCCAAATTCGGGATTTTTGGTGACGGCAAGGAATTGGCGCAAGTAGCAATGGCTCGTGCTTTTCAACTGGGAGATTTTCGATCCGGATATTACAGAGATCAAACTTTTATGATGGCTTTGGGTGAGCTTTCTGTGCGGCAATATTTTGCTCAGCTATATGCACATACCAATGTTGAAGCCGAGCCTGCATCTGCCGGTCGATTGATGAATGGTCACTTCGCTACCCGCTCACTTAATGAAGATGGAAGCTGGAAAGAGCTGACCAAAATTTATAACTCCGCGGCTGACATTTCACCGACAGCAGCACAAATGCCCAAATTGCTGGGATTGGCTTTTGCCTCCAAACTTTTTAGGGAAAACAAAGGACTGAAACACCTTCAGGGATTTTCTGTAAATGGAAACGAAGTTGCATGGGGAACCATTGGAAATGCTTCCACTTCAGAAGGGATTTTCTTTGAAGCGATCAATGCTGCCGGAGTCATGCAAGTTCCCATGGTAATTTCTGTGTGGGACGATGGTTATGGGATTTCTGTTCCTCAGGAATTTCACACGACAAAAGGAAGTATTTCTGAAGTTTTGAATGGTTTTCAACGAACTGAAAACCAAAAAGGCTTTGAGATATTTAAAGTAAAAGGGTGGGATTACGAAAGCTTGGTGCAGACCTTTACACAGGCAGGTGAAATTGCCCGCGAGGGTCATGTGCCGGTGTTAATCCATGTGGACGAAATGACTCAGCCACAAGGTCACTCTACCTCCGGATCTCATGAGCGTTATAAATCTGCAGAAAGGCTTGGCTGGGAAAGAGAGTGGGACTGTCTAATCAAATTCAGAGATTATATTTTGACCAATGAGATTGCCACAGCTGACGCTTTGGATAAAATCGAAATGGAGGCAAAAGCAATTGTGAAGGAGCAAAAAGAAGCCGCTTGGGCTGAGTTTTCTGGAGAGATAAAAAGCGAGTTGAAAGAAGCTGTTATTCTCATCCGTAATTCGGCTGTTCATAGTACCCGAAAAATTGTCCTGAATCAATTTGCAGATGAACTGTCCAAAACCATCAATCCTATTCGAAAGGATGTAATCAGTGCAGTAAGAAAAAGCTTGTTTACGCTCCGATTTGATTCTGAAACGAGCAAAGCAGAGCTTAAAAGCTGGTTTGAAAAACAAGAAATTTTAAATCACGATCGATACAATAGTCACCTTTATTCCACTTCAGAGTGGAATGTTTTGAATTGTAAAGAAATCCCTGCGACTTATGAAGAGAAGTCACCTATGGTAGATGGCCGAGAGGTTTTGCAGGGATTTTTTGATTACACACTGGACCATGATCCGAGATTCTTTGCTTTTGGGGAAGATGTCGGCCAGATCGGAGATGTGAACCAGGCTTTCGCAGGACTTCAAGCAAAGTATGGTCAATCCCGGGTAATCGATACAGGAATTCGTGAATCAACGATCATTGGTCAGGGAATCGGTGCTGCACTCAGGGGATTGAGACCGGTGGCTGAGATTCAATATTTGGACTATTTGTTATATGGATTGCAAATGCTTTCGGACGATCTGGCTTGTTTGCAATACAGAACCAAAGGAGGTCAAAAAGCGCCATTGATAGTAAGAACACGTGGACACAGACTAGAAGGAGTTTGGCATGCTGGCTCACCGATGGGAATGATTCTATCCTCTTTGCGTGGGATGATAGTCTGTGTGCCCAGAGATATGACCCAGGCAGCAGGTATGTACAATACTCTGCTACGATCCGATGAGCCCGGAATCGTAATCGAATGTCTGAATGGTTATCGGTTAAAAGAAAAAATGCCATCAAATCTTGGTCAATACACGGTTCCGATGGGCAAACCTGAAATTTTAAGAGTAGGTTCTGATATCACTGTAGTGACATATGGATCCATGTGCAGAATTGTGATGGAAGCAGCTGCCGAACTTAAGGAAATAGGGATTGAAGTAGAAGTGATTGACGTACAGACACTCTTGCCGTTTGATGTTTTTGGAGTTATTGGAGAGTCGATTAAGAAAACCAATCGAGTTATTTTTGCCGATGAAGATGTGCCTGGAGCAGCTTCTGCATTTATGATGCAGCAGGTAATAGAAAATCAGGATGTGTTCAAATACCTGGATTCTGAGCCACAGACTTTGGCTGCTAAACCGCATAGAACGGCTTATTCATCTGACGGGGATTATTTTTCCAAACCAAGCACGGAAGACGTCGTAGAAAAAATTTATTCAGTAATGAATGAAACGGATCCTAAAAAGTTTCCAACAATCTAACAAGAAAGCTCCCGATTTCGGGAGCTTTCTTGTTAAGGGACTATTCTGGTTATTTGTTTTAAGGTCACTTCCGGGCTAGACACCTGATTACTTCGATTGAGTTGTCTATCCTGAACTTCAACATCAATACGAATTGTGTCTGTTCTGAAAATGGATTGCCATCCTGATGAAAGCATTCTATATCTAATATTTCCTTCCACTGCCTGACCTTCTTCAGTTGTCAGGATTCTTGGAAATCGACCGTTGAAAGTTGTGAAGAATGGTGGATCTGACCATTTAAATTCCGTGAATTTCCCATTTCTCTTGATGTAGAACCTAACGAAAATATTGTATTGATTGGGGTTCTGTTTGACCCAAATTGTATCCTTGACGACCTGATTGTTGATGATCGGATCAATTACCCAATCTACAGGATTGTAAGAAGGAGCACCAGCTGGTCTCTTAGAATAAGTTATCAGATTTCCGGCAGCATCTCTTTGGTAGTCTACCGCGTTGAATGGTGGGTTGATGTCCGTAGCAGAAAGACCTAAATCTCCCTCCGCATCTTGAAATTTTACATCTACTATTAATGAATCAGGACCGGCGGTTGACACATATTCAAGTGATTCAAAAGTAATCTGAGGAACGGTCGGAAAATTTTCCGGAGGGTTTACGCAGGCAAATGAAACAACAAGTAAAAAGAATAATCCTAATTGGCTTTTGAAACGCATAGGTCGGAAGTAAATTTACAACCAAAGTTAATTTGATCCTTTGATTGGATTGATGCAAATTATAAAACGATGGAGGATTTTAAAAGTTTTTCGGATGGGCTTGAAAATATATCTCCTAAAGACTTCGAATCTCGGGCATTAGAACTGTTTCGCTTTCAGGCAAAAGTTAATCAGGTTTACAAGTCATATCTGGAAGCCAGAAAAGTGGATGTGGACTCAGTAAAAAGCCTGGGGAAAATTCCTTTTCTTCCGATTCGGTTTTTCAAAGATTTCAAAGTGGTCAGCGGATCTCCTTCGGATTTTGAAGATTTTTATTCGAGTAGCGGTACAACTGGGATGATCACGAGTCGTCATTACTTTTGGTCCCAAAGTTGGTATTTGAATCATGCCAGTAATATTTTCGAAAAGTTTTTTGGATCACTCAAAGACTTCCATGTATTAGCCTTGCTACCTGCTTATTTGGAGCGACCGGGAAGCAGCCTTGTCAGTATGGCCGCGCATTTTATCAAAGAAAGTCAATCTGAGTATTCCGGTTTTTATCTGTACAATCAGGATGAGCTTCTGGAAAAGCTTGAGTTTCTTTCCGAAGGAAAAAGAAAAATACTCCTGTTGGGAGTGACATTTGCCTTGTTGGATCTGGCTGAATCGGGGAAAACTTTTTTACCTACAGAAAACCTGATTGTTATGGAGACAGGTGGTATGAAAGGTAGGAGAAAGGAGATGATTCGGGAGGAAGTTCATGGTATTTTGAAACCATATTTCAGGGTTCAAAATATCCATTCTGAGTATGGAATGACCGAATTGATGTCTCAAGCCTATTCTAAAGGCGAGGGAAAATATACAATTCCTTCGGCTATGCGCGTTATGCTTCGGGATGTGAATGATCCGCTCAGCTGGGCTAATCGCTCTCAAGGGGGGATAAATATTATAGACCTGGCAAACTTCCATTCTTGTGCTTTTATTGAAACCCAGGATTTGGGCAGAATTGACGAAAATGGTTATCTGGAAGTATTAGGGAGATTTGATAACAGCGAAATCAGGGGCTGTAACTTGTTGGTGCAGTAATTGCTATCTTTAAAATTAATAGACATATTTGACCTGCCTAAAATATTACGTATGAAAAAATTAGCAACAATTGCCTTATTGGTTGGAGTTTTAGCTTTAGGAGCTTGTGCCTCCAGCAAACCTTGTCCTGCTTACGCAAAAGCTCCGGTTTCTCAGAAAGCAAACAGCTAAAAAATATGCTGACAATTAATAGTCAGCATATTTTTTAATATCCTCAAGACTTATGGTTGGTTCTCCCAGAATCACCAGTCTTTCCACCACATTTCGAAGTTCTCGGATATTTCCTGTCCAGGGAAACTCCTGAAGTTTTTTCAATGCATCCGGTGCCATTGCTTTTTTAGCGTCTCCGCTATCCTGCGAAATATCTTCCAGAAATTTATTCACCAAAATGGGAATATCATCCTTTCGATCCTTCAGGGAAGGGACCTGTATCAAAATCACACTTAATCTGTGATAGAGATCTTCCCGGAATCTATTCTGCTCTATTTCCTTTTTCAAATCTTTATTCGTCGCAGCCAATACGCGGACATCAACTTTGATATCGCGATCACTTCCAACGCGGTTGATCAGGTTTTCCTGGAGGGCACGAAGTACTTTTGACTGGGCAGAAAGAGACATGTCGCCGATTTCATCAAGAAACAGCGTACCGCCTTGAGCTTGTTCAAATTTACCTTGTCTAAGTTTATGCGCAGAAGTAAAAGCTCCTTTTTCGTGACCAAAAAGCTCGCTTTCAATCAATTCGGAAGGGATAGCTGCACAGTTTACAGCCACAAAAGGTTCTGCAGCACGATTGCTTTTTTGATGAATCCAATGAGCTACCAACTCTTTTCCTGTTCCGTTTGGACCGGTAATTAAAACCCGGGCATCAGTCGGAGCGACCTTTTCAATAGTTTGCTTGACATGTAAAATTGCAGCAGATTCGCCGACCATGTCGAGCTTTTTGGAAAGCTTCTTTTTCAGGACTTTAGTCTCCGTAACCAAATTCTTTTTGTCCAGGGCATTTCTAACTGTCAAAAGGAGTCGGTTCAAATCGGGAGGCTTTGGGATAAAATCAAAAGCTCCTTTTTTTGTTGCTTCTACTGCGGTTTCGATGCTGCCGTGAGCCGAAATCATGATGAACTGGGGTGATCGATCCAAGGCTTTAGCTTGATCGAGCACTTCTATTCCATCCATTTTGGGCATTTTAATATCGCAAAGGACGAGGTCAAATTCCTCTTCCCGAAGTTTGGCTAAGCCTTCTTCTCCGTCTTTTGCTTCAGATACTTCAAACTTTTCATACTCAAGAATTTCCCGTAGAGTAGAGCGGATGACTTTTTCGTCATCGATAATCAAGATTTTTGACATAGGTCTAATATAAAGTAAAAAAGTGCAAGTCTGTAAGCCGGGTTCTGTTTCCCTTGCGGGATTCTCGTCATTTATCTAGGCCTGAACTCACGCGCAGGCTCCATCGATCTACCCGCCCCGGATTTCCGACGAATCGGAATCGAACGAGCAGCTCTTCGTCCGGGGCCTATTTGATCTTTCAACCCATAAGGTTTGCCATGCAACTGATGTCACCATCAGCCCGGTGGGCTCTTACCCCACCTTTTCACCCTTATCTATCCCGATAGAAATCGGGTCGGACGGTATATTTTCTGTGGCACTAGCTGTATACTGACCGTCTCCAGTCAGCACCCTTCCCGTTAGGAAGTATGGCGCTCTGCGTTGCCCGGACTTTCCTCTCTCCCTTGCGGGACAGCGACAAGACGACTTGCACGATATAAAGTACGTCAATTTTTGCAAACCGGTTTTTGCTTTCAAATGGGCCTTCTTCGATTTTCTTCTTTTTTAGGTAAATTAATTGGTGGTAGATCACTCATAATCGAAAAAAAAATGGCTCTAAGAATAAGCAATTTGGTTGAAGCTCAAAATTTGAGTTCCATTGCCTTGACTAGCCGGTTTTGGATTAAGGTATGTTTAAGATTAACTGACTGGTATTCCACCTTCAATCCGGGTGTGAAAAATATTACCAACGAACGATATTTCTCAATTCGCAAGCCAGTGGATCGGGGCTGGTTTACTTACACAGGTGACAGCATCATTCGAATTTAATTTTATAAATATTTTCAAAAACCTGAAAACCTTTCAGCATCCTGCCTGTTATAAATATGTAAAGCAGTTAAATGCTTTTCTTCATAGTGCTGGGTTGAGCCGCTCCGAAAGGAGCGGTTCTTTTTTGCCCCATCCTGAATTGAATTTTTGCTTGAAAAAAGAGAAGGAATTAATTCAAAGACCAGATTAGAATCATCTATTTCCATTATTCTTTAACGAGTCACTTGGTTCCAGTCTTTTAAACCAACTTAATTTTCCCTTAAAAAGGAATGTTTGTTGAAACAAAGACTTTGTGAAGCAAAAATTCTGAATCCGTTCGAATGATTACCTTTGCGCTGTAAACAGACAGAGACATGATTTTAGTGGGAAATGCGGTGTTGTCCGATGATATTAAGGAAAACTTTTTTGTCTGTGATTTGGAAGCCTGCAAGGGAGCCTGTTGCGTGGAGGGAGATGCAGGAGCACCATTAGAAGATTCAGAAACGCAGATTTTAGAAGATATCTATCCTATCGTAAAAGAATTTATTACCGAAGAAGGACGGCAAGCTATTGAAAGACAGGGCGTTTGGGTGATTGATAAAGATGGAGATAAAGGGACCCCAACCATTGGTGAAAACCGGGAATGTGCCTATGCATTATACGATGGAAGAGGGATTCTCAAATGCGGAATCGAGCAAGCATATCTTGCCGGCAAGACTGATTTCAAGAAGCCGATATCCTGTCATCTTTACCCCATTCGGGTGACAAAATACGACCAGTTTGATGCGCTGAATTATGATAGATGGCATATTTGCGATCCAGCTTGTCAATTAGGAAAAAGTCTTCAGGTTCCTCTTTACAAATTTCTCAAAGATGCTTTGGTGAGAAAGTATGGAGAAGCCTGGTACGCTGATTTGCTTGAAGAGATTGAAGGTTAAACGATTATCTAGCAGCTTGGTAAGCTTTTTTCAGCCACTCAATGACCTCATCTGTAATCTCTGATTCATGAGTAGCTGAGATTTTATGGCTGCACATAGCATTGGATTTTGATTCTGCCTCCAGTATTCCTATTGCCGGTTGCCCCTTCAAATTAATCCCGATTTCATAGCGTGTTTTCGTTGCAGGAATCAGCATGGCAAATTGCTTTTTTCGCTTGACACTGACATAGGCGTTTTTTGGGGCAAACTCAATGTCGCTCCCAAATTCCTCAATTTCCTCCAAAAGCTTTAAATAAATCGGCCAGAAATTCTCCTTTCCCTGGTATTGTTTTTTTACAAGATCATCCTGGTTTTCAGCGGAACCAGCATCCGTCTTCAGAGCTTTAAGAGCAACAAGATTGGCAAACCCATGTGAAAATCCATACTTTTCTTTCAGCATTTTCAGGATTTCACCATGCTTGCTCAGCTTTTCGGACTGAACTAAAGCAATCCATTCTTCCAGACTTTTGCCTGTGTTTTTCTGAAGATTTTCAATCATTGTTTGGGTGCCGGCATCCATGTTATTTGAGTTTTAATTTTCTAATTCTACTAAAACAGGGAAGTGGTCAGAGCCTTGAATGAGTTGAGTTCTTACTGATTGGATCAAAGGATCGTCTTTTTCCAGATTTGGATTCCAGACTTTTCCCTGTATGACTTTCAATCCCTGACTAACCAGAATATGATCGATTAGCACATTTAATTGATCTCCCGTGATTCGATCCTTGTATCTGCTGGAATAAGGAGTCCATCCGTACGAATTCAATTTAGGTTTTGGGAGGGTAGATTTTTACACAAACCCTGGTTTCCAAAGGTCTCCCAGAAGGATTTCCACTGCACTTTTGCTGAACTTGTTTTCATAAAAATCCAGGTCAAACCCATCGTTGATATCTTCCATGACGATGACTTGCTGTCCTTTTTCAAGATAATCGTCACAGCGCTCGCGGATTGACAAGCACTCGGCGAAAAGCTTGAGTCTGTCCCGCTGTGATATCTGCTCAAATCTGGCATAATCCACCATGTCAAAAATGCCCTTGGACTTGGTATGAGCAATAATTACCCGACTAAAAAGCTGATCATTCAGCCCAATAATACTCAATTCCAAAGGCGGGCGATAGTGCTCGTATTGTTCTTTGATGAGTCGGTTCGTAGTGTCAGTAAGAAATGGTTCATCAAATCTTTGTCCTTGCTTAGTTTCAGGAGTGAAAAGGACTTTAAGCTTATTGGAGTTGTAAAGTGCGCAAAGTTCCTGCTGTCCGGAGGAAGGAAATCCATGGATTCCTTTCAGTGGGGAGCCGGGTAAAAAATGCTGAACCCATGTTTCCAACTGAATTGTGGCGGTTTTGCTTCCATTTACGAGGGTATTGGGCCCCTCAGCGATCCCCAGAAAATCCGGATCCATTGCCTGGACAATTTCAGCAAGCTGCTGACTTCTCTTGCCATCATTGCCGGTGGTTTTGAGGGATCCGTCTTCTTCAAACAGATCCCTCATCCACTCCATATTGTAAACTGCGATTTTTGCTTTCATAAAAAATTAAGATTAAAGAAGTACTTAACTAAGTTAAATAATTGATTATTAATGTTTTTAGAAAGCAGGTAAAATCATCCTAAACTTTTACGTAAATGCGCTTTTTGTCCATCCAAAATCCTATAATCCAGATCAGCAGCATGTAGCTGATGGCAAAAAGGAAAGATGCATTTTTGGGTCCAAGCCAACTTGTGTAGGCAGTTTCATAGATCAGACTTCTCAGGTTACCATCTCCCACAGGAATCATGGAAATGAGGGAAATCACTACTCCGGATAATACATAAAGGATCAAAGGATTTCTTCCGAAAACCTGGAAGAAATATGTCCAATTTGTGATTTTTTGGACTTCAATCACGAATATCAACCCGGAAAGAATGATTAAATCCCATCCGACAGTCACCAAAACATAGGGACTTGTCCAGATTTTTTTGT
This sequence comes from Cyclobacteriaceae bacterium, assembly GCA_009885605.1. Taxonomy (GTDB): domain Bacteria; phylum Bacteroidota; class Bacteroidia; order Cytophagales; family Cyclobacteriaceae; genus Algoriphagus. Next base: position 10,947 of record VFKK01000062.1, read on the forward strand.
TGATGGGAAAGAGTAAATCCCAAGCATAACTCACTAAGATCAGGACAACTCCCATCGCCAGAAGATTTCTGACTGTGGTCCCGGTATTACCTTTTGCCTGGATCATTTTACCTACGAGGTAACCTGCAATCACATTCACAATGGAGGTAAGCGTGCTGAGTATTCCTTCCGGGTCAAAAGGAATTCCTTCTCCCATATACATTCTCTCTGCACCCACCACTAATAAATCAAGTTTGATAGCTGCATTTCCGGCAAGACCATAAGGGTCTGCTGCATCTCCGAAGAAATACATAATCGGCCAGTATAGAAGCAAAGCTAAACCGCTGAAAATCCAGCCCAGTTTTTCTCCTCCGAAGTATAAGATCAAGGCTGCGAAAAAGTAGGAAAGGGCAATACGCTGCAAAACTCCAAAAAATCGTACTTCCGATAAATCGATGAAAACCATTTCTCCCGCCTCATTGTAATCGAAGAAAGGGAAAGCATTGAGCAACCAGCCTATCACAAATATCAGCAGAGTTCTTTTTCCAACTTTCTTAAAGAATTCGCTCCTCGGGATTTCCTGAAGCTTTTTCATCGCAAAGCTCATTGCATTACCGACCACGAAGAGAAATGTGGGAAATACCAGATCTGTTGGGGTAAATCCATGCCAGTCAGCATGTGCAAGCGGGGCATACAGATTACTCCAGCTTCCAGGAGTGTTGACAATAATCATAAAAGCTATGGTAAGCCCCCGAAGTACATCGAGAGCGAGATAGCGGTTTCCTAAACCTGTTGTAATAGGGATTTGGGCCATAGTGAGTGGGTTGATTGGTGGGCTTATTGGGAAATAGAAATGATAATCATGAAAGTTCAATATAAAAGATAATCATGTTCTATGACTATACTTTGTCAAATTTTGCCTCCCTTAACGGAAACATTTTACCTGTAATTATTGGATTTAGAGTAAATGACGAAACAGGAGATTTGAAGTTTAATTATTTAAACAAGTATAATTTTAATAGGATTGATTTTGACTTGACTTTTTCTAATTTAGATAGCTTTTAAAGAATTGATTTTTAACAATTTAAATTTTTGAATTATGAAGAATGTCTGGATTTTAGGTTTAATAGTTGTTTTTGCGGCGAGCTGTAAGAAGTCTGAAAATGAAATTATCAGTGCAGCGGATAATCCTTATAAAAATGGAATTTTGGTTTTTCTGGATTCCACAGAATTCACTTCTATTTTAGATGATAATAAGAATGCTTTTGATGAAGGCTGGACTCAGGAAGAAATTGAAAAA
>VFKK01000333.1 GCA_009885605.1 Cyclobacteriaceae bacterium
AATGGCGGATAATCGTCCACAGACTACGGTCGACTGACCACAGTTGCTGCTTTTGAACTTCAGAGCTTGTTTTATTTGGCTAGTGGCAAGAAAGCGTACATACATATTTTCTTTTCTGATTATCTGCTTTGGTGCCGGCAATCCAAATGGACCTGCTCCTCCGCGGCGGACAAGTGTGGACAAATTATCCGCTTCTCAAAACTCTGTTTTAGCACTACTGGTAAGTAGCGGATAATCATTTTTCTTTTTTTAATCTCAATCTTCCTTCTATCCATTTCTTCAATTCAACTGCCAGAAATACGAATACAGCGGCTCCTAAACAGATGGCAAGTTCCATTAGACTGAGTGGCTTTGTTTTGAAAAGGTTATTGAAAAAGGGTAAATAGACTACAGCAAGTTGCAAGCCCAGCGCCAACAAAACCGATCCCCACAAGGGTAAATTACTTAACGAGCCACGGCTAAACATAAAAGACCGGGAGCTTCTCACGGCTAAGACATGTCCGAGTTGAGATACTGAAAGGACCGTGAAAACCATCGTCTGCCAATGATCCATCTCTTGTTTGATGGCCCAACTTTGTGTGAAAAGTGTCACTCCGGCCATCAGCACTCCAAATAAAATAATATGGAAACCCATCCCATCGGCAAAGAAACTTTCCTTTGGAGAACGAGGCGGCCGGTTCATAAGGTCTTTTTCCGGTTGTTCATTTGCAAGTGCCAGAGCAGGAAGTCCGTCTGTGATCAAATTGATCCAAAGAATATGAATCGGCAAAAGAGGAATGGGAAGTCCAAGAAATGGAGCAATGGCAATCGTGAGAATCTCAGCACCATTGCAAGTCATGATGTATTTGATAAACTTCCGGATGTTGTCATAAATCCGCCGGCCTTCTTTCACGGCTTTTACAATCGTAGAGAAATTATCATCGAGCAGAATCAGGTTTGCTGATTCTTTGCTCACGTCAGTTCCTGCGATTCCCATCGCTATCCCTATTGTGGCTGCCTTGAGTGAGGGCGCGTCGTTTACTCCGTCTCCGGTCATGGCAACAAAATGACCTTGCGTTTGCAATGCCTGCACGATTTTCAGCTTTTGATCCGGTGATACCCGGGCATAGACAGTGACGTGTTCCACTTTTTCGGCAAATTCCTTTTCTGTCAAACCAGCCAATTCCACTCCCGTCAGAAGTAAATCTCCTTCTTTCCAGATTCCGACAGTTTCCGCAATGGATTTTGCCGTAGCCGGATGATCTCCTGTGATCATCACGGGGATGATTCCTGCCGTTTTACATTCTTCTATGGCAGCTTTCACTTCCTCTCTCGGAGGATCGATAAGCCCTACTTGCCCGATCAGTTGGAGTTGGGATTCCAGGCCTGGCCATTCGTTTTCCGCAGGTAATTGATCGATGACTTTGCTGGCGAAAGCTAAAACCCGGATGCCTTTTTGGGCCCATTCTTCAGCTATCTTATTGAGCATGTCTACTTCCTCAGGTTTGGAAAGACAGGTTGCGATGGACTCCGAAGCTCCTTTGGTCACCACTAAAACCTTGTCTCCGATCGGATGAAAAGTGGTCATTCGCTTTCTCTCCGAATCGAAAGGGACTTCCCCGACTCGTGGATATTGGGTAGACAGTTTTTGGTAGGCCTCGGAAGAAGTTTTGAGTAGCAAATGCTCGATCATTGCTAATTCGGTAGCCTCACCTTTTGGTTTTCCCTCTTCATCCAAAACCACATCATGGTTGAGCCCGACAGCAAGCTGGAGGTTTGAAAAATTCTGATCCATTTGATCAAAAGGCTGCTCCATATCCTCGACCACGCTCATTTTATTTTGAGTGAGCGTGCCGGTTTTATCCGTACAGATGTAAGTGACAGAGCCAAGGCTTTCTACTGCGGGAAGCTTGCGAATAAGCGCTTTCTGTTTTGCAAGGCGGCTTGCACCCAGCGAAAGGGCAATGGTAATCAATGCGGGCAGGGCTTCCGGAATCGCGGCGACTGCCAAGCTTACCGATAGTAAAAGAAGCGGAAGTGGATCTTCTCCTCTCAGCATCCCCAGTCCAAACAATAAAATACAGATACCGATGATGACGAAGGAGATCAGTTTTCCAAATCGCTTCATCCTGTCTTGCAGAGGCGTCGGTGGTTGTTTCTCTTGGAGGAGATCGGCAATTTTTCCAAGTTCAGTTGACATTCCTGTTGCCACCACCAACCCTTTTGCCCGGCCATTTGCTACCAGAGTTCCCTTAAAAGCCATATTTAGCTGATCTGCCGGCTGTAGATTTTCTTTGTCGATTGGTTCCGTCGATTTGTCAATGGGCATTGATTCACCTGTAAGGGAAGACTCGTCAATTTTCAGAGAAAAACACTCAATCAGCCGGATATCTGCGGGAACCATATTTCCGGCTTCCAGGAACAGTATATCTCCCGGAACTAATTCATTGGATAAAAGTGTCAAAGCAACTCCGTCTCGAATGACCTGACTCTGGGTTTCGGTCATTTTCTTGAGAGCTTCCATAGCCTTTTCGGCTCGGTATTCCTGCACAAAACCCAAGATGGCGTTGAGAATGATGATCACCAGGATAATCAGGGTATCGGTCAGCTCACCCACAATTCCTGAAAGTACGGCCGCAGCCAGCAGGATCAGGATCATGAAGTCTTTGAACTGGCCCAGAAAAAGAATCCATACGGGTTTTTTCTTTTTTTCAAGTAGTGCGTTAGGGCCGAATTTCTGAAGATTCTCAGCGGCTTTTGAGTTGGATAGCCCTTCGGGGCCTGAGCCAAACTGATCAAAAATTTCCTTTTCGGGAACGGAATAGAATTGCATGAGAAGGTCTAAAAGTTGATTCCTGTTGTCTTGAAATTACAAAAAGTATGCTGTCAATTTTAAAATTCAAAACATTAACTCAACGCAATTTCCAGACTGGAAGCAAAAGGGAAAATATGGAGGCATATCCGAGGTTACTCAAGCAGATAAGGATTGGGTAAATTTTTAAAAGGGATCAACCGATCACAGAAACCCCAATCAGTTTTCCAATTCCAAAAGTAATAGCAGCGGCGATCAAACCGAAAATCACCTGTCTTAAACCGGAAAACCAGATGCTTTTTCCGGTAAATAAAGTGATGCTGGAACCAATCAGGAATAATCCCAGAGCACTCAATGAGGTGCTGATCAAAATGGCTTTCAATCCGCCCATAAAGAAAAAAGGGATAACCGGAATGATCGCACCGATGGCAAAAAGCACAAAGGACGTGATCGCAGCCTCCATCGCTGAGCCTTTCAAATCCTCCGCATTTATCCCTAGTTCTTCCTTGACAAGGACTTCGTGTGCCTCGTCTTTATTACTGATTACATTTTTCGCCATTTGGAGTGCCTGTGGTTCCGGGACGCCTTTTGAAATGTAAATCATTGCCAACTCCTTCTCCTCACCCTCCGGATTTGCTTCCAACTCCTCCATTTCCAGTTGCATCTGATTTTCATAAAGCTCCTGAGAACTTTTCACAGAAATCCATTCGCCTAAGGCCATGGATAAAGCTCCGGCCAGAAGTCCTGCCAATCCGGCAAGCAAGATTTCACTCTGTCCGCTTGTAGCCCCTGCTATTCCCATGACCAAGGAGAAATTGGATACGAGGCCATCATTACCTCCGAGTACAGCCGCCCGCAGCGCGTTTCCTCCCACAGATCGGTGACGCTTTTCGAATCTTGCCAAGTTTGAACCGGAAACCCTCGAACCGTTGCTCAGGATGTTTTTGAGGATGGTCACGTGGGCCGTGTCAGAGATCGAATTGGTTGTCTTACTTTTCTTTCTTTCACCTATGATCGCATTGGAGATGCTTTTCTCGGTATCGAGCAATACCCCAAGGACATAATCATATCCAAAGATTTTACCGATAGTTTTCAGGATTTTTGCCCGGTTGGTTGGTGCTGGCAACGCTGATTCAGGTAATCCTTTCTTCTTCAAAAAAGCCAGGGCGTGTCCATGCTCGATCTCGCTCATTTGCCTGAATATTTTGGCGATGTCTTCTTCAGATTCATTGTCGGCGAGTACTCTATACAGGAAACCTGCGTCAACTTCAGTTTGGATATTTTGAAAAGTTTTCATGGTAACCGAATCAGATTAGATCAATTAAAAATCAAGTCAGACCTGCTCTTCTGGGTTCACTTTGAGAAACAGCTCTAGTTAAAATTACCTCGAAAAAACCGGGTTCAGTCAAGTTTATCCATAAATATTCGGCACAGAAAAATTAAAATCTGAAGTCCCGACTTGATTGATTGAAATTTAACTCAAGGCAATTCTAAGGCTTGAGAGCAAAAGGATAAGGGTGATCGGAGCCCAGATATTTCTTTCCTTTTTGCTGGGGGTGATCGAATTCATAAGCGTTCCCAAAACAAAGAATCCAACCACAAACCAGATGAATTTCGAAGAAAAATCAAAGAATGAACTCAGAATCAATCCGGATCTGATCATTCCGATTATTCCGAAAAAAGCCAAAACCAAAAGTTGGATTACAGCTGCGAATCGGATTTTGGGAGGGAATTTGCCCGGATATTTTCCACCCATGGCAAATTCTCCCCATGGTGCTCCCAGTGCCATTGCAAGTTGGAATAGCATTGCGATCAAGATGAAAAAGCAGAAGATGAACAGGGTGAGCAAGGGTTATTCGGTTATTTTTTCAGTCGACAGACCACAGTTCTCACTGAAGGTAAGATTTTTTGAAAATGGAACGACTGAAGTCAGCTAGATAATTGGTAAAAATTAAAACTCCAGATTCTCGGCATTCATCATCTCTACGCGTCTTCCCATCTTCTTTTGGATGACTTTGAAATGGTGTAAATCTTCTTCGCAGATTAAGGAAATTGCCTCTCCTTCTGATCCTGCTCTGCCTGTTCGGCCGATTCGATGAATGTAGTCTTTGGGTGAGCGGGGCAATTCAAAGTTGATCACGATCGGGAGAAACTTAATGTCGATTCCACGGGCAGCCAGATCAGTCGCTACCAGCACACGGATTTTTCCGGCTTTGAATCCACTCATTGCCTCAGTTCGGGCGCCTTGGCTTTTGTCTCCGTGAAAAGCGACTGCTTCGATTCCGTTTTTCTTCAGTTTGGCTACCAGGTTATCGGCTGTCCGGATAGAAGATGTGAAAACCAAAACCTGCTTCCAGTCTCCCGAAATGATCAGATGTCTGAGAAGCGGACCTTTTTTCTCATTGCTTACAAAGTAGGCTGATTGAGAGATGAGTTCGGGAGCTATTTCATCTTGTACGATTTCGATTTTTACCGGATTACGGAGCAGCTTACTGATCAGAACTTCTACCGATTCCTCCATAGTTGCCGAGAAAAGGATGTTTTGTCTCTTCTTTGGCAACTCAGCAAGAATCTGATCCACTTCTTCTTTGAAACCCATGTTGAGCACCTTATCGGCTTCATCCACAACGAGAATTTCCACCTCAGAAAGCCGCATGGAATTTTTAGAAAGCAAATCCAGCAATCTTCCAGGTGTGGCAATCATGATTTCGGTGCCGTAGATACTCATCATTTGCGGATTGATCGAAACTCCACCGAAAACTGCCAGCGTCTTTACTTTTCTCCCTAAAAATCTACTGAAGTTATTCGCCACTTCGGCTACTTGAACAGCGAGTTCGCGTGTCGGAACAAGGATCAAAACCGGTATGATTCGATTTATGGCAGGCTCTTTTTTCTGAAAAAGTTGCAGGATCGGCAAGATGTAGGAGGCGGTTTTTCCCGAGCCGGTTGGCGCGATTCCCAGCACATCTTTTCCCTGGAGCACCGCAGGAATGGCTTCTACCTGAATCGGGTAGGGGCTTTCGTACTTGGCTTTTTCAATGGCAGAAAGAAGTGGAGCGGAAAGGCCTAAATCGGAAAAGTTCATGCGAGACTGTTTTGGACAAAGGTAAGGCTTTGTTTCAGTGATCAGTGATTGCATATGGTAGTTATTGCAGGTCAGTTATTTTGGATTGCAAATCCAGCAAACGTTGTTCAGGATTTCAAACTCTGATGAATCAATATTGGGGATCGGGATCTGATCCAACTGCTTTTGAGACGGGATAAGGGAATAATTTCCCCAATTAATGGAAAGCTGTTACGCGCTGAAAGGATGACGTACTACTTCATTTCCAAATAGCAACTTTAACCGATAAGAAAAATCTGTCTGAAAATCTCAACCGTTACCACTGAAAGCACGGGTTTGGGAAAATGTAAGAAAGAATGCCGGGAACAAAAGCCTTTTTAAATTCAGATTGAAAACTGATGGCAGCGCCTTTGCAGTTCAAAAGAGAGAAAGACCTCAATTCACTTTGTTTAATCAGGGTCTTTCACTGTTCAGAAAAAATATTTACCAACAATAACTCAAGATGAATTCTATCACCAGCACGCAAAAAGAAGGAACTCACACCAACTTAATTGGCGAGGAAGCAATAAAAAAAATGAGGCACCTGATCGATAAGTCCGGCTCGTGCTTTTTTTGCACTTCTACCTTGAATAATAAAATCAACAGCAGTCCGATGAGTGTCCAGAAATCCGATGTAAATGGGGATTTGTGGTTTTTGAGCCCAAAAGACAGCATTAAGAATATGGAAATTACGCAGGATTCAGAGGTGACTTTGTATTTCCAGGGTTCTCCACATTCTGACTTTTTGGAGTTGAAAGGGAAGGCAACTATCAGTGACGACAAGGATTTAATTAAAGAACTGTGGGATCCAATGGCTAAATCCTGGTTCAAAGATGGTATTGATGACCCGATGATAACTGTGATTCAATTCAAAACTGAATCCGGCTATTACTGGGACAATGAGCACGGGAACACTATCGCCGGAGTGAAACTTCTGATAGGAGTAATCACGGGCACTAGCACGGATGACTCTAATGAAGGGTCATTAAAAATCTAATTTTTTTGTGGTTTAAAAACTTTTTTTAAACAGGAAGTGCCTGATGGGTAAGTTCTTAATTCCAATATTTGGGGTCTGACGACTCCTGGTATTGGGATTTTTTTTGTTTTAAAACTCAGGAATAATTGGGAGCTTCATTTAATTTTTTTTTATGGTCTTTCCCATGAAACTGAGTGCTTTATCATAGGTCTCGATTCCATGTCCGACATTCTGAAAGACCTTAATTTCTTTCAAAGATTTAAGATGTTTCTTAGCATTATCGATTGATTTTTGAAAAGGGAATAATAAATCCTGATCGCCCAGGAGCAAATAGATTTCTGCCTTAACCTCCTGCAACTCGGCGGCCATGAAATAAGGTTTTTGCGTTTTATCCGCATATCGGCTGACTGCAAAAACCTCGTAATCGACGAGCATTTTTTCTGATTCCGGGGAAAGTTGATGATCGGGTTTTGAGAAAATTGCCTTGTTCAAAAACTTCTCTACATTCTTTTCGGTCGGGCTGATTATGGGCAAAAGATTGTAATAGAGATTTTTTATTGTAAGCGAAAAAGGCTGTAGACATCCTGGATTGAGCAAAAATGCGGCCTTGACTTTTTCTGGTTTCACAATCCCCAGTTTCATACAAATCAATCCACCGAATGAAGCGCCTGCGATAAACGCTTTTTCAATGTTTAGCTTTTCAAAAACCTCATTCGCCCAAGATCCATAATCCAAAGATTTGATGTCGGGTGTGTTTCCTTCACTCAGATTGGGCAGTCCATTTGGTTCCACCAGAAAGATTCTGATTCGTTGATTGAGATTGTCCAAACCCTTATCAAAATCCCAAATCAGAGAGGTAGTCCTTGCTCCCGGGAAAATGACCAGCGTTTCGAGATTTTCTTCGTTGGTATTCAGACCCCAAACATGGGTTTTTCCGAGTGAAGTCCGGAGCTCAAATCTTTCATAATTTCTGCCATTAGCTGACTCCAATTGGTTTACCCAATTCTCAAAAAAGGCCAGATCATTCTTTTCATGTTTGAATCCGGAAGTGCTGTGTATTTTCATTTTTTGGGTCTCTAAAAGTCGGTTTGAAATAGGTTTAATTCACTTTCTCCGTGATTTTCACTCCGTCGGTTCCTGCATAGAAAACCACGATTTCTGACGGAATGTCCCCGTTATTCTTTCCGGTATGAATTGTATTCACCACCTCGATAATCGGATCGCCTGCTTTCATTTTCAACATATTCCCATGCTCATCGATCACGTCCAATTCTCCTGTGAGAAGGATTCCCGCATTGATGGTGGGGTGAAAGTGAAGGGGAAGTTCGGAGTGAGCGGGAATGGTGATTTTCAGGATTGAGATTTTTGGCTTTCCGACAGGATAATTTGGAAGCGAATCGCCATTCCAGGATATGCCGGATTCGATCAACGTGACGGATTCCGGGGCAGGTAAATCCAGAACTTCTTTTTTGAAAACATAGGCTGAAAAGAGGGCGATCAGAGCTACGAGTAAAAGGTTTTTAATCATGGGAAATTTCAAAATTGAGCAATTCCTGAAAGGTAGAAAAAAGCAAACCGGTATCTAGAACTTACAGCCTGACTAAATTCAACCGCTGTTGTAAAACAGGTTTGTGAATCAGCTGAATAAGTATCAAATTGTGTTCACCCTGCAAACCAATATCTGAAGTACCGAAGGCCTTTTTGAAGAAGGTTTACAAACCCCAAGAAACCCGATTATTCCATGCGTCGCATTTATTCGCTGCCACTCTCATTGGCTTTTTTATTCTTGTTTTCCTGTAAAAAATCAGGACCTACGCCTCCCACTCCGGATAGCCCTGCTCGCACAGCTTTGGAGGAACTTGCGACTTTTCAAATCGAACCCGGATTTAAAGTTCAGCTGGTCGCTTCCGAACCTATGATTGAGGATCCTATTCTCATTCAATTTGATGAGGATGGCCGTCTCTGGGTGGTGGAGATGCGTGGCTACATGTCCGATATCGAAGGAAGTGAAGAGGATAAACCGATTGGCCGGATTTCTATTTTGGAAGATGAGAATGGCGATGGTGAAATGGACAAAAGCACCATTTACCTGGATAGCTTGGTCATGCCCCGAGCTTTGGGTTTAATCAAAGGGGGAGCACTTGTCGCAGAAAATAATTCGCTTTGGGTAACTCAGGATCTGGACGGAGACCTGAAAGCAGACTCGAAAGTGCTGCTCGATTCCACCTATTCCGCCAATGGAATCCCAGAGCACTCAGACAATGGCTTTGTCAGAAATGTGGACAATTGGTATTACAGCGCTAAGTCCCGACTTCGGTATCGAAATCAAAATGGAGAATGGATTCGCGACAGCACCGAAGCCCGGGGTCAGTTTGGAATCTCCCAGGATGATCAGGGAAGGCTGATTTATAATTACAACTGGTCGCAGCTGCACGGTGACCTGGTTCCTGCGAATTACCTTTCCCGAAATCCCAATCATACCCCTTCCACCGGAATCGATCATGGACTGACGATTGACCGGAAAGTTTTCCCGATTCGCCCAAATCTCGCTGTAAATCGTGGGTACATTCCCGGGACGCTTGATTCCGCAGGAAGGCTGTTGGAGTTTACCTCGGCATGTTCACCGATAGTTTATCGCAGTCAGCTTTTTCCGAAGGAATATTATGGAAATGTCTTTGTGATGGAAAATGCCGGGAATCTGATCAAAAGAAATGTGGTAACTCAAAATGGAGTTCTGCTGGAAGCTCAGGACCCAAATCCCGGGACCGAATTTTTCGCCTCGACCGATGAGCGATTCCGTCCTGTGAACGGGACTGTCGGGCCCGATGGAGGCTTGTATATTGTAGATATGTATCACGGGATTGTACAGCACGATTCTTACATGACTCCCTATTTGAAAGAGCAAACTGAAAAAAGAGGATTGGATAAGGTTGTTCATCTGGGCAGAATCTGGCGCGTGGTTCCCGAGGATTGGGATCCGTCTGAGACCCCCAAATTATCAAAAGCCTCCAAAGAGGAATTGGTTGGTTTCCTTTCACATCCTGACGGTTGGTATCGGGACATGGCCCAGCGCTTGGTCGTTGAGAGAGGAGATTTGACTGTGGTTGCAGCATTGGAGGAACTTGCAATAAGCGATGAAAATGAATTCGGAGCTTTCCATGCGCTGTGGGCTTTAGAAGGTTTGAATGCGGTAAATCCACAATTCTTAGTATCGCTTTTGCCGGCTAAAACTCCTTTGATCCAGACAACGGCCTTGCGACTTTTGGAAAAGCCGGCCACTGAAAATCCTGATTTGAGAGTTCAGTTGGAAAAAGTGATGAAGGATCTTGCTCCTAATGCTTCGGAAGAACTTGCGCTTCAACTGGCCCTGAGCGCATATGTGCTTTCACCGGAGGCTGGTCATGACATTCTCACCCACGTTGTCCAAAAACACGGGACACAGGCGCTGATCCGCGACGCTGCTATGAGCAGTTTAGGAGACCAGGAATTTGAATTTATGGAAAGAAATTGGGCTTCGATTGCTTGGAAAACACCGGATCCGGCAAGTGAGATTTTCCTCGAAATGCTTACCACGGCAATTGTAAAAAAGGGCTCGTCGGAAGAAATTATTGGCTTGCTGGCAATGGCTGATTCCAAATCCGGCGAGCTTGACTGGAAAGGGAAAGTGATTCTGACGGGAATGGCGATCCAGGCCGCGAATCCATCACCAAAAGGTCAGATTGTTTTGAAATTTGAACCTGTGATCTTCAAAAGAACAGATCTTCCGCTGGATAAAAACCGACTTGAAATGCTAAGAAGAATGTTTTCCTGGCCGGGTTACACACCTTCCCCTCTTGAAACTTCAGCAGGGGTTTTGGATGAAAAGTCCATGAAACAATTTGCCGAAGGCAGACAGAAATATCTCACCACCTGCGCAGGTTGCCATGGTTCCAATGGTGCCGGAGCAACCCGAATGGGTCCGCCTTTGGCAGGCTCGGAATGGGTAACCGGAGATGAGAAAAGACTGGCTTTGATTATTTTGCATGGAATGGAAGGCCCGATAGAAGTAGCCGGAAAAAAGTACGACACTCCGCAAATCCTTCCGGTGATGCCGGCACACTCCACGATGGATGATGCCAGTATTGCTTCTATTCTGACGTATATCCGTAACGAATGGGGAAATCAAGCACTTCCTGTTACAGGCAGGACTGTCGGAGGAACCCGACATACTTCTCAGGGAAGGGTATATCCCTGGAGTGCTTCCGAACTCAATATTCACATTGAAAGCCTCAAAGCTTCCAAAACAAAATAAGGATTTAACCCCGCCACAAACCCATGAAGAAACCTATTTCAAATTCCCAAAATGACCGTCTCTCGCTGGACAGACGAAGTTTCCTCAAAACAGCAGGGATTGGAGCCATGGCTATTTCCTTTCCTTTTCCGGTTTTGCCTGACTATCTGAAAGGCATCCCGATGGGAATTGTGGTCCATTCGTATGGAGCCCGGTGGAATTCGAAAGTGGAAAGTAAAAACTATCCCGGATTTCAAAATGCCCTGGATCTGATCAATCACT
>VFKK01000005.1 GCA_009885605.1 Cyclobacteriaceae bacterium
ATTGGTCCAAAAAATGGTTGAGGAGCTTTTTGATTTATCCGAGGTGGCCGTTTTCCAGGGAAAAACTGATGTTGCCCAACATTTATTAAGTCTTCCATTTGATCATATTTTCTTTACCGGAAGTCCGGCAGTGGGTAAAATAGTGATGAAGGCTGCTTCTGAAAATCTGACTTCAATTACTCTGGAACTTGGAGGCAAATCTCCGGCAATTGTCGATAAAACAGCAAATTTGAAAGATGCCGCTGGGAAATTGGTGTCGGGGAAATTTATTAATTGCGGTCAAACTTGCATAGCACCGGATTATATCCTTGTCCATCATGAACAATACAGTCAACTGGTATTGGAGCTCAAATTGTCTATTCAAAAAATGTATGACCCTATCTATAAAGGAATTGATAAATCTCCCGACCTCGCCAGAATAGTCAATGAAAGGCACTTTTTGAGAATTAACGGATATCTTACGAATGCAATTGAAAAAGGAGCTTCGTTGGAGTTTGGAGGTAAGACTGATTTATCCCAGCGATACATTGAACCAACTATTTTGGCTAACGTCAACGATGAAATGGAAGTGATGCAAGAGGAAATTTTTGGACCAATTTTACCAATAATGACTTATCAAACTCTGGAAGAGGCAATAGATTACATTAACTCTAAACCAAAACCGTTAGCGCTATATTATTTTGGAAATGATTCAGATGCTTCAAAAAAAGTCCTGACGGAGACCAGTTCAGGCAATGCGGTAATCAATGATTGTGTCTTACACTTCATACACAACGAATTGCCATTTGGAGGAGTTAATAACAGCGGATTGGGAAAAGCCCATGGCTATTTTGGCTTTCTGGCATTTTCCCATGAAAAGGGGATTCTTCGTCAACGAGTGGGATTCAACAACACATCTTTGCTAAAGCCTCCATACGGACCTCAGGCTAAACAAATCATATCATCGTTAATCAAATGGTTTTAAAAATGAACTCATTGCTCCAAATTAAATTTTTCAGGTTTTTAACTCCGGTTATATTCTCACTCTTTGTCTGGTCTTGCGATTCAGGCAAGGATGAAGATCCTGATGGGCTTTTGCCTGCGGTAAATCTGGTAAATCAAGCCTATGGGACAGATCCAAAACAAACCTTAGACGTGTATTTGCCTGCGGGAAGATCTATTGAAGAAACTCCCCTCCTTATATATATACACGGTGGAGCTTGGATTGATGGAAGTAAAAGTGAATTCATAGAATTTCAATCACTTATGGGAAAGTCATTCCCAGGATACGCTTTTGTATCGATCGACTATCGGCTTTTCAATCTGAATAATGGAAACAACAAATTCCCAACCCAGGAAAATGACGTGCTTAAATCAATTGAATACATAATGAGTAAAACTGCGGGCTGGAATATTTCCAATAAAATAATCCTCGCAGGAGCCAGTGCGGGAGGATATTTGGCACTTTTGCATGGTTACAAACATCAGGATATTGGCAATATCCAGGCAGTAATCGCCTTTTTTCCACCTACCGATCTTGCTCCCTTTTATAAATTTAACTCCATTACGTCCGGGCTGCTAACTGGTCTTATTGGCGGTTCTCCAGTAGAACAACCGAGAATATATTCAGCAACAAGCCCTGTTACTTTTATTAATGAAAAATCCATTCCGACTGTGTTTTTCCATGGCACAACGGATACTGTGGTACCAATCAGCCAAAGTGAAATTCTGAAAAAGGAATTGGAATCCGTTAGCGCTCCTTTTCTGTACAAATCAATTCCCGGGCAAGGACATGGATTCACAGAGGCCACATATGCCACGTTGATTCAGGAAGCTTCTGTTTATTTAAAGACTGTCTTGAAATAAAAAAACCCGGTTAAGACCGGGTTACCAAATTTTTTCAGACTTTTTGAAGTCCCGTAGATTGAGCCCTCAATTTGATGGCTTTTACTACTTTTTCTGAAGGTGAAAGCTGGATTTGTTCCAGTTGATCAAGTGTGCTCAGCATCTCCACATATTCTTGCATCAGCGATTCATCACTATGCAAGGCTTGCACCAAAAGATCTTGCTCCACCTCGTTCATTTCCTGATAGATATACCTGATCAGGTCATTTGGGGTAAATGGTTTTATCATAGGCAAAGTTTAATTGTTTCATTTTCTTTCTCAAGTGGATGAGTGCATAGCGCATTCTTCCCAAAGCGGTATTGATACTGACTCCAGTCTGATCAGCAATCTCCTGGAAACTCATATCGACATAATATCTCATGATCAAGACTTCCTTTTGTGTTTCAGGAAGTTCTTCAATCAAGCGTTTTACCAGATCTATACCTTCGTCTCTGACCTTACGGTCTTCGATTGTTTCTTCCGAAAATTTGAGAGAATTGAAAATATTCGATCCATCCTCCATCAGGATTGTCGGATATCTCTTGGCCTTTCTGAAATAATCGATGGCCAAATTATGAGCAATCCGCATTACCCAAGGCTGGAACTTTCCCTCCTCATTGTATTTGTCTGAATTGATGGTATTCACCACCTTCACAAATACATCCTGCAACAAATCTTCGGCAATTTCCTGATCCTTAACAATCAGAAATATTGTGGTATAAATCTTCTTCTGGTATCTGTCTACCAATAAATCAAATGCTGGCTCACTGCCATTTCGATACTGAGCAATTAGCTCGCTGTCCTGTGGACCTATTCCCTTACTCATTTTAAGTTGGTTAATTATCAACGTAAAAGTCTAGGCCATAGTATCTGTTAAGGGTGGAAGAATTGGAAAAGCTCTAAAGTAGGATTTCAATAATCAACTTGCAAAGAATTCGAGAGGATTTTACAGCATTTAAATCGTAAAAAAAAGAATCAAAACCAGATTTTGATAATTGACAAATCCCCAAATTTAATTTTTTGAAATCGGTTACCAAGGCACCATTCAACCAATGACTGTGCCAGAAGATGTTAAATTCTGAGGGTGAAGATTCTTTATTTACCAGTTTCCACTCGGAAGATTTCAAAGGCTTTGCTTAACTTCGGGAGACTTAATATAAAATTTATCAATAATGGAACTGAGCGGAAAAGTGATCCAGCAACTGCCCGAAGTAGGCGGTAATTCAAAAAGTGGTAATGCTTGGAGAAAGCAAGAATATATCCTGGAGACAGGGGGACAATATCCTAAAAAGGTATGCGTGTCTATTTGGGGAGATAAAATCGATCAGTTTTCTCTGAAAGCGGGAGAGAATGTTACCATGGGAATAGACGTGGAAAGTCGAGAATACAACGGTCGTTGGTATACTGAAGTGAAAGCTTATAAAGTAGATCGCGCCGGCTCTTCAGGGCCCGTTTCTTCAGATATGCCGGAGGTTGACAGTTTCCACTCTGAAGGAGACGAGGACAGATTGCCTTTCTAATAAAAAATTGTTATGTGGGATGATTTTGAGGATGAGGAAGCGGAGTGGGATGATGATGGTGAATATGATCCCCGTAAAGAGCAAGAGAAAATCTACAAGCATCCTTTGATGGTCAAAGCCAAAGAAATCATTGGACTTACAAGGGCGCTGGTAGGCAGTTTGGATGAAGCCCGACGTGAGCTGTACGGAGGATTGATGATGGAAGACGCAATGGTGATGAGTGCCAAATTTGCAGGAGCAGAATCAATCCCGGATTTTGTGTTGAAAATGGAAAAGGCGGTTATTATGAAAGTGCATGCAAAAAGTCTTAACTCCATGACCTACCAACTGGCTTTAGAAGAAACTCATGCAGAAGAGCATTTGGAGCTTCTGCGCCAGGCGATTGAAGAATACAGGAAGCTTTTCATCGAATGGATCAAGGCTTTTGATCCGGCTGAAAAATATGACGACGGTTGGGGAATTTTTACTGATTAAAGCTTTCCTCCGCCAAATCTAAAACCCAACCACGCTCCTAAAATCATTAAAATCAGAGTAATCCCTCCCAATAGTAACAAGACGTTCAAAGGGATTTCCCAGGGAACATCACCGATCTTAAATCGAATTGGTTTTTTCCAGTTCATAAACTATAAATGAGAATGCGGCCCAGAAGCCGCATTTTTTACTTTTTCAGAATTTCTTTCCATCCTTTTTGCTCAATCTCAGCTGCCGACTCCTCCACTTTTTCCCTAAGAGATTTTTTGTAGGCATCCAATCGAGAAGCAACCTCGACATCAAACGAACCAACTATAGAAGCTGCAAGAATTCCTGCATTTTTCCCACCGTTCAAGGCCACTGTCGCGACCGGAATTCCTCCTGGCATTTGCAAAATCGAAAGAATACTATCCCAACCACCGATTGAATTCGTGCTTTTGATCGGAACACCCACCACAGGCAAACTTGTCAGGGAAGCAACCATTCCGGGAAGATGTGCAGCTCCGCCAGCACCCGCAACGATCACTTTAATGCCTCGATCGCGTGCAGTTTCAGCATAGGATATCATTCGATGGGGGGTTCGATGCGCTGAAACTACAGTCAGTTCGTAGCTCACCCCAAGCTCCTCCAGCATTTCGGCTGCTTCCGCCATAATCGGCAGATCTGACTTACTTCCCATGATTATTCCGACTGATGGATTCATTGCGTTGATTTTATTTTGATTAGTTCTTTGATTCTGCTTGCTCTTTTCTTGAGGTTATCCACATTGTCATCAAGAATGGTCACGTGTCCCATCTTCCGAAATGGCTTGGTAAGTTTCTTGCCATACATATGGATATAAACTCCTTTTTCCGCTAAAGCTTCCTCTTGGCCTTCGACCTCAACAGGACCCGAATATCCTTCCTCTCCCAGCAAATTAATCATCGCTGCCGGACACCTCAGATCAGGATTACCCAATGGCCAATTCATCACCGCTCTTAAATGCTGCTCAAACTGGGAAGTAAAATTTGCCTCAATCGTATGATGCCCGCTGTTATGAGGTCTTGGAGCAATTTCATTGACGAGGACTTCTCCCGATTTTGTCACAAACATTTCAACAGCTAATATGCCAACCATCCCTAGTTTTAAGATTACATCCTTAGCAATTTCCTGAGCTTTCTCCTCCACTTCCCTGCAAATTTCAGCCGGGGCAAAAAGAAACTCTACCAAATTCGCGGTTGGGTGAAATGCACATTCTACTGCAGGGTAAGAGACGAATTCTCCGGATTCATTTCTCGCTACGGTTACTGCAATTTCTTTTTCAAAATCAATCAGCTTCTCCAAAAGACCCGGAGCATCAAATGCCTTTTCCAAATCTGCTGCCGTTCTCAAAATCTGAACTCCTCTTCCATCGTACCCTTCTTTTCCCAGCTTATTCACTGCCGGGAGAAATCCGGAATTTCGGATTACTTCTGCTTTATCTGCTGTCAGAATAAAATCTGCTGTAGGAATTCCATGCTGTTTGTAAAATTGCTTTTGGGCTCGCTTATCCTGAATCAAGCGAAGAATCTCAGGTTGAGGATAAACCTGCTTCCCTTCAGAGCTAAGCTTTTCAAGCGCCTCTGTATTAACGTTTTCGATTTCGACAGTGAGAACATCGCATCCTTGTCCGAAGGCATAAACAATATCAAAATCTTTCAGCGACCCGACTGTAAACTTTTGGGAAATATCCTTGCAGGGCGCATTCGGATCAGGATCCAAAATGTGGATATCCTGATTGTAGTTGATAGCAGATTGGATCAGCATCCGGCCAAGTTGACCGCCGCCAAGAACGCCAAGTATTTTTGATTGAGGATTTTTTAACGCCATAAGAGCCTCAAAAATAAGACAATCTGGTTCAATAAATCCAGATTGTCTTATTACAATAAGGCATTTAAGAAAAAGTACCTGAATAAATCACCTTCCTCCTATTAATCTTAAACAAGATTGCTATGATGGCGATTACAAGCAGAATATGGATCAACCCTCCCACATTGTAAACAAAAAATCCAAAAATCCATCCAATAACCAAAATCACTGCGAATAAATAAAGTAGATTATTCATGGCTCTAAAATTTAGGTATGTAATTGATTGTCTATGAACTTACGAATTCTTCAACGGGGAAGAAAAAAAATTAAAACTTAATCCCCATCAATTCCATCAGTTTATGAGCATTGAAACTTGGACACGGACCCGATTTGATCTTGTAATCAAAGTCAATGCTCTGATCATGAATCTCAGAGTGAAAACTGAAATTTTTCAAGGATTCAATCTTTTTATCCAATTCCGCCAGTTCAATGTCGTGAGTGCTGATAATCCCCGTTGCATTTGTCTTTCTTACCTGTCGAATAAGCGCCTCACTCCCAGCGATCCTGTCTTCTGTATTGGTTCCTTTCAAAATCTCATCCAGGAGGAATAATATCGCCTCTCCGGCTTCCAATCGCTGAATCAAAGAATGAATACGGCTTAATTCGGCATAAAACGAGCTGACACTTTCTCCCAGATTATCCGAATTTCTCATACTCGTATAAAGCTGAATTGGTCCCAATCCAAACTCTCTTGCAAACGGATTCAAGCCCAAATTCATCAGAACACAATTGATTCCCAATGTCCTCATGAAGGTAGTCTTGCCGCTCATATTGGAGCCGGTAAGCAAAATAATTCGCTGGTTTTCATCAAGAGCGAAATCATTTGCAATAGCTTTCTCCGGGTGTAGAAGTGGATGAGTGACCCCTTTGGCAATCAAACCTGAATTCTGAAGTTGGGTCACTTTTCCCTTTGCTCCAACCTCTGCTTCAAAGGCGCCAAGGGAAATCAAAACTTCCCAGTTTTCCAGCTGCGTAGGAAAATCAGAGATGGTTTCTCCATGATTTCTCTTCCACGAATCGAGCCTCATGAAAAGAAACAGGTCTGTCCAAAAAAGTAAATTGATTGGCAGGTAAAGAAGATTTAAGCGATTTTGAACCCAGAGTCCAAGTCGATCGAGCTGATCCAATAATTCGGAAGCCTTCCCCTCCTGAGTTAAAAAATGAGATTGGGCTTCTCTGAGGATTGATGAATTGAAGTTTTCCTGCTCCAATTCATAAATCCAATACCGATAGATTTTAAGCTGACTTCGGGATGGAATAAGTTCCGCAGCCCGCTTGAGAGGTTTGAAAACAGCGGATAAAAAAATCATCCCTGTCAAAATCCAGAGACCCAAAACGGCGGGAGGAAGTACTCCTGAGTAAACGAGTCCGCAAAGTATAATCCCTCCAATCGGTCCAATGAAAGCTAAAACCGAAATCCAAGATTTGATTTTCTGAGGATCTTTCAGCCAATGAATCCATCCTTCGGCTGATTTTTCTTCCACAAAAAAAGCCAATCCAATACTTTCCATAGCCTGCAAAAATTTTGGCTTTTCAGAAAGCTCCTGAGCGGCATATCGTTGTACTTCAGCTTCCTCTAATTGGAAAGAAGCTTTCATTTTCGCTGCAAGTGCCTTTTTCGCATTCGGGGAAATGGTGTGATTTAACAGTTGAAAAAGAGAATGATCGCCAAAGAGGTCCAAATCATTTGCAAAGGGGTGCAATTTTTCCATAAACTCTGCTCCGGAATCAAGGCCTGCGAGATTTCTGGTTTTCCGCTTTTCCGTTCGTTCGAGAAGTTTTTGCAACGCCAGGAAAATAGCTTCCTGATCTTTTTGGCAGTTATATCTTCGAATCAATTCGATGAATCCCCCGACAGCAAGTCCAAAGGGCAAAAACCAATACACGGCATCTGATAAACTCAACACTAACAGAGCAACCATCACAAAAAAGACTAAAAGTCTCAACAAGGAAAGGCTCCCTGCTTTCTTTTTCACCAAACTTAGTTTCTCCGAAAGTCCATCGCTTTCAAAATCAAATCCTTTCATGCCCAAAGATAGAGATTGAAGAAGGAACACTTCTAATTTAAAGAATCAGTCGGCAGAACGACCAAAAATTGAACCTATAAAATCTTTCTGGTTGTTAGTTCGTTAATGAAAAAAACTCAAGGCAGATATGAAATCCAAACCGGAAAACCCAAAGCTCCAAGTTCAGGAATCTGTAGCAGACGAATGGGATTTGAGCCAAGGCATGGGAATCTTGCCTGATGACATTTCACTGACCCAAAACATTGGGTGCGTGAGTGGTAAAAGCAAAAAAGAGGTCAAACCCCCTGTAGTACTTGGGAAATAGTCATAGATTGGAATCATCAAAAAATTACTGCTAATATGAAAAACCTCTTTAATCTCATTTTTATCGGAATGATCTCATTTCTGATCATTTCGTGTGAAACCATTTCTGACAAAATATTGCCCGAGCCGGACCTTAGTTTATTAGAAGATGAAGTAGAAATCTATCGCTCCTACGAAGATGTTGACAATATTACTTTGGAAGTAATGCAGTCAAATGGTCTCGGAGCGAGAATTATCAATTCGACTCAAACCTTACTTTGCCAAGCTTCCGATGTCAAAGTGGATAAACTAACCAAGAAAATTATTATTGACTTTGGCACAGGGTGCACAAGTCCAGAGGGTGTGGTTCGAAAAGGAAAAGTTCTCCTGACTTATTCCGGTAATCTGGCATTCCCCGGATCTACGATTATCACTTCCTTTGAAGGATACGAAGTCAATGGCTTGAAGTTGGAAGGAACCAGAGTTTTGACAAACACGGGAATTAACCTGGCAACTAGTACCATTACGATGACTGTGAAAGTGGAAAATGGAAAAATCACATGGCCTGATAATACTTTTGCAACTCTTAAAATGAATCAGGTAAGAGAAATTAAACTGGGAGCACAAGGCTATGAAACATCCGTAATAGGAACAGGAGAAGGCAAAAGCAGGGGTGATTACAACTATTCCACCTTGATTACAACTCCTCTAAAACTCACACAAACTTGTATTGCTTCCGGTATTTGGGTTCCAAACTCAGGAGTAATGCAGTTTATTTTCAAAGGAATAAAATCAAGTGTGGATTATGGTTCCGGTACCTGTGATAAAGTTGGCAAGGTCACTTATCCAGGCGGATCAAAAGACGTCACATTCGATTGATTGACAAATAAAAAACCCTTTAAAACGGCTATCTTTCTCTGGTAGCCGTTTTTTTATGGAAAAGAGAATAATTGAGGGATTTGAACATATCCGATACGAAAGACCCCAGATTACACCTGAGGAAATGATCGAAAAATCAAGAGATTTCTATCTTGAAATAGATCGGCGAAGGACCGTAAGGGAGTTTGATCCCCGCCCGATTCCAATTGAAGTGATGGAGAATATCATCCTCACTGCAGGCACTGCTCCATCCGGAGCTCATAAGCAGCCCTGGACTTTCTGCCTGATTTCAGATCCGGAGATTAAGCGCAAAATTCGCCAGGCTGCCGAAGAGGAAGAGAAAATAAGCTACTCCACCAGAATGCCTGATACTTGGAAAGATGATTTGAAACCGCTCGGCACAAATTGGGAAAAACCATTTCTGGAAGAAGCTCCCTATTTAATCGTGGTTTTCAAGCAATCCTTTGGAATGGAAAACGGAGAAAAAGTTCAACACTATTACGTCAGCGAATCAGTAGGAATAGCATGCGGTTTTTTAATTGCGGCAATTCATCACGCAGGACTCGTGGCTGTGACACATACTCCAAGTCCCATGAACTTTTTGACCAAAATACTTCAAAGACCGGCATCCGAAAAACCATATATTCTGATCCCCGTCGGATATGCGAAAGAGGAAACTTTCGTCCCGGATATCCACCGGAAACCTTTAGAAAATATTTTGAAAATCTTTTAGATATACAATAAAAGTGATCAATCGGTCGCTTTTTCGGTTGGAACCACTCCATAGGGATAATGATGGTACACGTCTCTTTTTGCATAAGGCACCTCAATTTTGTGTTGTTCGAATGCTTCTTTAATTGCTTCCATGTTTGAAAAATAAACCTCCCAATAGTCCTGGGTATTCACCCAAACTCTCACGACCAGATCCAAGGAACTTGCCCCAAAGGCATTGAAAGCAACGAATGGTTCCGGATCCATTAAAACTCGTTTATCCTTTTTTATTATCCCCAGGATCAAGTCTTTCACCACTTTAAGGTTGGTACCATATGCAACCCCCACACTGAAATCCACTCTGCGCGTATCCTGGGAACTGAAATTAACAACATCAGAATTAGCCAAATTGCCATTTGGTATAATCACTTCTTTATTGTCAAAGGTGTTCAGGTGCGTGTAAAGCACATCTATTTTTTTTACTGTTCCGGTATGTCCCTGACCTGTAATTGTGTCACCTACCCGAAAGGGCTTGAAAAGTAAAATCAAAACCCCACCTGCAAAGTTCGAGAGTGAACCCTGAAGAGCAAGTCCGATAGCCAAACCCGCAGCACCAAGAATCGCCAAAAAGGAAGAGGCTGGAACCCCCAGAATTGTTGCAATTCCTATAAACAGGGAAACGAATAAAAGAGCCTTGACCAAGCCAATTAAAAAGTCATTCAACGAGGGGTTTTCTTCTCTTCGATGAAGAATTCTTGTAAATCCTTTGACCAGTTTTAAAACCAGAAATCTACCAATCAGGTAGAAAAAAAGTGCATAAATAAGAGACGGGACAATTTTATAACCGAGCTGAATTCCTTGTCCCAGCAGCTCCTTGACGGTTTCCGGAGATAATTTCATTTTTTTAACTTCCTTTTTTTAGAATTTCAAAAATCCTAAAATAGGACATAGACTTGCCAACGGAAAGCCCAATTCCATGTTATTTTAAAATTAGTAATTTCGGCAGCTTTCAAAATCCTCTCCCAATCCTGTCTGGAGAAACTTCTTAAAACTGAAACAGGCGCATCATTTTGGACCATTGGAGACCGACTAAACCAACGCGTGAGGATGCGAATACTGTGGTATGCTAATTGGTGACGGTGCAGATCATTGATCACAATGCCGAGCTTCGATTTTTGCCGAAAAGCGCTTAGTAACGAGACAAGCTCTGAATCTGTGAAATGATGGGTAAAAAGAGTGCAAGTCACTACATCCACCCGATCCGAAGCAAACTCTGAATGGAAGACATTTTGAGTTTTCCACTTGATTCCCGGCAAATCGGATAATCGCTGCTTTGCCATCTCAATAATATTTGGATTGGCATCTACTCCGGTAAATTCCACTTTGAAATTCCCGGATTTTGCCCAATCGCTCATGATTCGGAGCATATCTCCCCCTCCACATCCGATGTCTGCGATGGAATAAAACTGCTGTGGTTTTGCTTTGAAAAGTTTTGACAAGCCGGAGGTGGTGACATAATTTCCGCCAAGCCAACGATTGATGGTTTTGAGTTCACGCAACGTTTGCTCCAGCACTTCGCCCGAGCATTCAAGATCATCCATGAGTTCTTTTTCCTCACTTCTTTGGTCAAATCTGCTCATCGCTTATCCAAATAGAGGGTTTCCAGCGTGAGGCCGGGGCCAAATCCCAAAGACAAAATATTTCCTGTTATTTCCACATCTTCCATCATCCTGGAAAGCACAAAAAGAATAGTTGCCGAGGACATGTTTCCATATCGACTCAGCACATCAGCTGCATGTTTATTCACTGAAGGGTGCAAT
The DNA here is from genome assembly GCA_009885605.1 of Cyclobacteriaceae bacterium. Lineage (GTDB taxonomy): Bacteria > Bacteroidota > Bacteroidia > Cytophagales > Cyclobacteriaceae > Algoriphagus. The sequence continues at coordinate 11,462 of VFKK01000005.1, forward strand.
TCAAATGCTTCCTGCACCTTTTGTAAAATCTGTTTTCCACCAGGGTGGATTGCAAAATTCTTAATCCCGGAAAGGTTGAATTTTTTCTCAAAAACCTCTCTGAGATTCCGAATTCCCTGGTCCAACAAAGAAGGAATATATTTACTCAGGCGCATTTCAAAGCCAAAATCACCTATTCCCCAAGCCATATCTTCCTCTCCTTCGCGCAAAACCTGACTCAGGTAAGATTCAATGGACAATCCTTTTTCCGATTTCATGATCAAGGCTGCCGCAGCTCCATCTGCGAAAAGCGAATTAGCCAGGATATTATCCTCCACATACTCTTTCTGAAAATGAAGGGTACAAAGTTCGACTGAAACCAGCAATACTCTTGCTCCCGGCTCAGCATGAAGGATTTTATCAGCAAGCTTGATCCCAGTGAATGCCGCATAGCAACCCATAAAATGAACACAATAGCGCTCCACATTATCACTCAGGCCTAGTCGTCGCATCAACTCCAACTCGACACCCGGGGCAACCATCCCTGTGCAGGAGACTAAAATCAAATGTGTAATAGATTCAGCAGTCTGACCTGATTTTTCCAGGCAATCAATGACCGCCTTTTCACATAAATCAGGCGCTTCTTTCCGGAAAATTTCCATTCTTGCCTTCGTTCCCGGAAATGGCTCCAAATTTTTATCCTTCGGAAAAAATGAAAATTCAGCGGGATCCTTTTTTGAAAAGTCATTTAATACGCTATGTCGGGTCGAAATTCCCGACATCCTGTACAAAAAACCCAGCTTTCTCCCCTCTACTTCATCGAGTTCATGGGCTACTTTCATAAAATCCGAAATGACCGACTGCTCTATCGGATTGCCTGGATTTGCCAGGCCAATACTTACAATACTGGATTTCATGTATTCAAGTTAAAAGATAATTTCTAAATTGGAAGAATAGCAGTTCAACCTACCTGTCAGGATAAGGTTCCGCTAAAGTCTTTATATACGTTATGATTACAAAATCGAGCCTAAAACATCTGCGCATTCCATTTTCTTTATTTTTAATGCCGGTTTTTTTCTTTGCCCTGGCTCTGACTCCCAATCTGAACGAGCAGCGATTGCTGTATGTCTTCCTTGCGCTTCACTTATTTCTCTATCCTTCAAGCAATGGTTACAACAGTTATTTTGACAAGGATGAAGAAAGTATCGGTGGGCTAAAAAATCCACCTAAAGTCACCAAGGATTTGTATTGGCTTTCGATGGTATTCTTCTTGGTTGCTATTGGAATTGGGCTGCTGATTAATTGGAGCTTTGCATCGATGGTGTTGACTTATGGCTTGGTGAGTATGGCATATAGTCATCCATCCATTCGAATCAAGAAATATCCATGGCTGAGTTGGTTTATCGCCGGGTTCTTCCAGGGGTTTTTCACCTTCGGAATGGTTTACGCCGGCATCAGCGAGTTGGACTGGACTGTCATGATCAAACCGCATGTGGTCATTCCGGGACTGCTGACCAGTGTGATGCTTTGGGGAAGTTACCCGCTGACTCAAGTCTACCAGCACGGAGAAGATTCCCGAAGAGGAGACAGAACGCTCAGCCTCATTTTGGGGATCAAAGGAACATTCCTTTTCGCCTCGTTTCTATTTTTGATCACCGGACTGGCTTTTTCCTGGTATTTCATTGACAGAAATCAACTCGATATTCTCTGGATTTACCTGAGTGCAATGGCTCCGATTATGGTCTTTTTCCTGATCTGGTTTAGCTTTATTCAGCTGAATCCTAAAAAATATGCAAGCTACAGTTGGGCCATGGGAATGAATGCCATTTCGGCTTTGGCTCTCAATGCTTTCTTCATCTATTACTTTTTGGAAAACACTCAAATCCTGCAAGTATTTGGCGCTTATTGAAGATTTTAAAAAGGCCTTCCGTGCGTATTTTGGATTATTTGCTTCGCAAAAAACGGGATATTCTTGATCAGCTTTCTGGTTAAAACAGAAGCACTCTTTGCACCGAATAGTTTTTGGACAGTTCTCCCAACCCAAAGTCGGGTTTGAAATTCTTTTCGCCAGGCACTCTCGTACATCGATTCAATTTCTTGCCTGTTAGTTCCTTTTATGATCGCCTCAGCAGCCATTTTACCTGAATGGATAGCGATCGCCATCCCGTTTCCGCAGAGGGGAGTAATCAGCCCTGCAGAATCTCCGGCCATAAGAATATGATCCTCAACCGGATTTTTTGGCTCAAAATTGATTTCATTGATTACTTCGGGCTTTTCGAAGAGAAATTCGCTTTCAGTAAACAGGCCTTTCAGAACCGGATTTTTCCAGAGAATTTCCCTCTCCATTTCTTCCACTGACCCAAATTGGCGAAGGTGATCCCTGCTACCCAGATAGCAAAGGTTAAATTTGTCTTCTTCGATGGAATTTATCCCGCAGTAGCCTCCCTCAAAATTATGAAGCGCAACGACAGCTCGTTCGAAGTCAGTTTTGATATGATACTTAACCCCTATGAAAGGACTCCGAATTTGAATAAACGGTCGCTTCATCACTTTATCCAGACGTGATCGCTTCCCAAAAGCTCCAATTACTTGCCTCGCCGAAATCTGGGATTGATCAGAAAGAACCAACTGGAATTCATCTGCATTTTCCTCAAAAGTATAATCAACGACTTGGGTACCGATTCGGAATTTCACTCCAAAACTCAGAGCCTGTCTGTACATAAAGTCATCAAGCACATAGCGGCTGATGCCAAATCCTCCAAGGTCAAGCGGGATTTTGACCCCATTCCCAGCTGTGTCTGTGAATAAAAAGCTTTTTATCTCAGGCAGGTCGTAATCCAAAGGCAAAAGACTTTCCCTTTTCAAGAAATCCACCGCTTCATTGGACACATATTCTCCACAAACCCGGTGAAACGGATACTGCTTTTTCTCTACCAAAAGGACATCGTGTCCGCTTTTGGCAAGTAAACTTGCAGAAACCAGTCCGGCAAGTCCGCCCCCTATTACTACTATATCTTGTTTGGGTTCCAATTGATTGCCTTTAATTCAGGGATTAAACCGTTTATCAAATATTAAGTTTATCAGATGACTCATACCAGAAAATGAAAGTTTATTTATTTTCTAATCAAAACTATTCACGATGAAAACCACATTACCCAAATTACTAAGGAGATTAACTTTAATCCTCAGTGTACTGGGAATCTTGATTTATTCCCAAGACTCTTTTGCGCAAAAGAAAAAGAAAAAAGATACTCCGGCATCCACGACGGTCATTCCTCCGGCCCGCCCTCAAAATGGTCCACCTGCAACCGGTCCAAAACCCTACAAGGAAGTAATCACTGCAAAAGCAAAATCGAAGGAAGGACTTTTCAAAGTTCACCAAATCGAAAATAAGTTCTTCTATGAAATCCCTGATTCTCTGCTTGGCAGAGATATGTTGATGGTGACCACAATCGCCAAAACTGCAGATGGAATAGGATATGGCGGAGAGCGTACCAATACCCTGATGCTAAGATGGGAAAAAAACAACGACGATATCCTGCTGAAAGTAGTATCCGTCAATAACTACGCAGCCGATTCTTTGCCAATCGCAACTGCAGTAAAAAACTCCAACCTGGAGCCGATCCTGCAGAAATTCGATATCAAATCCAGAGGAACTGATTCCACCGGGATTGTAATCGAGGTAACAGATTTGTTTAACAAGGATGTGCAGGCACTTGGATTACAGCGTAACCGTCGTACCGAATACAAAGTCAGCAGACTGGATCCGGATCGTACCTACATTGAGCATATCCATACCTACCCGATCAACATCGAGGCGAGATATGTTTTGACTTATGCAGCTGCCGAGCCGCCATCAAACAGCTCAACAGGATTGATCACTTTGGAAATGAACTCATCCATGATTCTTCTTCCTTCAGAGCCAATGATGCAAAGACTTTCGGACAGAAGAGTGGGCTGGTTCAGCAGATCAATTGTTGATTATGGAGCTGAAGCTCAAAAAGCCTCTACCCGAACGTTTCTGGATCGCTGGAGACTTGAGGTAAATGAAGAAGACATCGAGAAATTCAAAAGAGGCGAGTTAGTCGAGCCTAAGAAGCAGATCGTTTATTACATCGATCCGGCTACGCCAAAGCAATGGGTGCCTCATTTGATTGCGGGTGTTGAAGATTGGCAAAAAGCTTTCGAAGCAGCCGGTTTCAAAAATGCCATCATTGCCAAAGAAGCTCCTACTCCGGCTGAAGATCCAACCTGGAGTCCGGAAGATGCACGCTATTCTGTGATCAGATACTTCGCTTCTGATATTCAGAATGCTTACGGGCCTCACGTTTCCGATCCAAGATCCGGTGAGATTTTGGAGTCTGATATAGGTTGGTATCACAATGTGATGAACCTGCTTAGAAACTGGTTCTTCATCCAAACAGCGGCTATCAATCCGGCAGCAAGAAATGTCCAGTTTGACGATGAAGTAATGGGCCGATTGGTACGTTTTGTATCCTCTCACGAGGTAGGACACACGCTCGGTTTACCACACAACTTTGGATCTTCTCATGCCTATCCTGTGGATAAACTCAGAGATCCTGTTTTCACCAAGGAAATGGGAACCGCTCCATCTTTGATGGACTATGCACGATTTAATTACATCGCACAGCCGGAAGATGCCGGAGTAAGTTTGATGCCGGAAGTGGGCCCTTATGATAAATATGCAATCGCTTGGGGCTACAGACCAATTCCGGATGCAAAAACTCCGGAAGAAGAGCAAAAGACACTTGACGAGTGGATTTTAGCGAAAAAGGGCGACCCAGTCTACAGATACGGACGTCAGGGAAACAACTATGATCCAACCACTCAAAGTGAGGATCTGGGAGATGATGCTATGAAAGCTTCTGATTATGGAATCAAAAACCTGAAGCGAATCATGCCAAACCTGATGGAATGGACGGCTGAAGAAGATAAGCCATTCAAAGGATATGAGGATTTGTCTGAAATGTACGGTCAGGTAATCGGCCAATACAACAGATACATGGGTCACGTGAGAACCAACATTGGTGGTGTCATGGAAATCTACAAATCATCCGGTCAAGAAGAAGCAGTCTACACGCATACCTCAAAAGAAATACAGAAATCAGCAGTTGCATTCCTGAACAAAGAATTGTTCGCCACTCCGACCTGGTTGATGGATGATTCCATAATAGCTCGAATTGGTGATTTCGGTGCACTGGAAAGAGTTCGTGGTGCACAGGTGACAACACTTAACGGGATTCTGGAATGGGGCAGACTTGGAAGAGTAATCGAAAATGAAGCGCTGAATGGAAATGATGCCTACAAAATCACCGAGCTATTCGATGATCTGAGAAAAGGAATCTGGACAGAACTGGCTTCCGGCAGAACTATCGACGTACACAGAAGATCTCTTCAGCGTGCGCATATCGAGCGATTGGAACTGATGCTGACAGGTGAAGTGGCACCGCTTCCGGCTGCATTCAGAGGATTTGCAGGTCCGCAAATCGACGCTTCCCAATCTGATATCAGACCGATGGCAAGGGGAGAATTCAAAACCTTGCAAAGAGAAATAAGAGCAGCAATTCCTAGAACTTCGGATAGAATGTCGAAGCTTCATTTGGAAGATGCTTTGGAAAGAATCAACAAAATTCTTGATCCTCAGTAAAAACTAAGTATTCATTGAAGGGCGTCCGTTGGGCGCCCTTTTTTTGTGTCTACTTAATTTCTTTAATTTAGATCAGCAAACTTCAACTAATGGTAACCCCGGATTCAATTCTACTTAGTCACAAGCTCCGCGTCACTGATTGCAGAGTGGACATTATTCACCAGTTTCTGGATAAGCAAGTCGCTTTGGCGCACGCAGATTTAGAAGATACGTTGAATAATAAATTTGATCGGGTAACGATTTATCGAACACTGAAAACTTTTTTGGACAAAGACCTAATTCACAAAGTCTTGGATGATAGTGGTGCAACCAAATATGCCCTTTGCTCTCAAGACGATCATCACGATCATAGCCATGAGCATGTCCATTTCAAATGTGAGATTTGTGGGGAAACAACCTGCCTGGAATCTATCAGCCTTCCGGCGATAAAATTACCGACCGGTTTTCTAAAAAAAGAAATGAATTTACTCGTGCAGGGTATCTGCGAGAAATGCCACTAGTACTCAACAGGATCAGGTCTCTTACTTGTTTTGGGCATATCAGAAGGCCAAATCACCCCAGGAGGTAAATCAATTTTTGGAGGACTGAAATTTTCGATACCTCCATCTCCTTCGTCTCCGCTGCTATTACCACGTCTGAAGGAGTTTTTGGTCAAGGTAGCAACGAAGTAAATTAATATTACATATGCTACCCCACACAAGATCAAATCAATTACTAAACTGCTCATCGCTAAAAATTTTGATATAAGTTAAAGGAATACTGTTTTTAAATCAATGAGTTAGCCCAAATGTTTCTCAAAAGAACCTGATTTTATGATTTTATACGGCTTGTTTAATCCCAAGGATACTTGGATATTTGCGCTCTGAAATTGAAAAAGGATGATTATTAAAACAAAAAAATACCAATTACCGACCGGAACCTACATCAAAATGGGTTTGATCAATATAATTAAAGAGCAATGGTGGGTGATTTTAATTGCTTTGGCCATTTGCTTGGGATTCTTCTGGATTGCTTCTATTTGGTGGTTTATCGGTGCGATCATTGCTTATGGTCTCTACGTCCTTTTTTGGGCTATCCAGTTTACCGGTGTCACCCAAATGGAGCAGAATAAGGTAATCTTCGAAAAGCTCTCCTATGAGATCGACAGCCGCCAGATTTTGATGAAGCTCAATGTAAGAGAGGGTATGCCTGTTCAATGGAATATGATCAAGCGGGTAGAAATGACCAAAGACGCATATGTTCTATATATGTCAAAAGCTCAGTTTATTCATCTTCCTTTCAGAATATTCAACTCAGACAATGAGCGGAAATTCATGGAAACAATTCTGAAAAGAAAAGAACTGATTAAATAATAAGGGCTGGAAGACGACCGGTGACGGATGACGGAAGTAGCCATTTTGATAGATTTAAATGAATTTTATGCCGATTTATCTTTTACTAGTTCAAATAGCGTAAAGTCTCTACTTATAAAAAAGCCCTCTGAATATTTAAATTCAGAGGGCTTTTTCTTGTTTCATTATTATTGAAGCTGTTTGAGAATCAATTCAATCGCTTTGTCCAGTTGATTTTGATTTCCTTTCAGTCGGTCTACAAACCCCTCATCGACCCGCACATCTGGAGTGACGCCATCCTTTTCAAGGTTTCTGCCATCCAGCGTATAGCAACCCCAGGCCGGAAGTCGGTAGAATGAGCCATCCACAAGGCCAGCGCCGGACGTGAAAATAATCCAGCGGTAGGTTTCAGTTCCTACAACTGTACCAAGTCCTAGTTCTTTGAAGCCCTGAGCCGTCATCTCGGCATCGGAAAGAGATTGTTCATTGATCAAAAGGACGATTGGGCGATCTGCAGGTGAAAAGTTAGGTTGATTGGTGAGTTTTCCATCCCGGTATTTCCATTGCAAATAACTTTTCTGACTGAGGAAATTCAACACTTGATCGTGAACATTTCCACCAGTATTGTACCTCAAGTCAAGAATTAAACCTTCCCGGTTTCCCTTTTGTGAAACCATCTCCTGTAAAAAATGCTCCAATTGCTCTCCGCTCATATTTTTCATGTGGACATAGGAGATTCTATCTGAAGACTTCTTATCCACGTAAGCTTCATTTTCATCCATCCACTCATCATAAAGTCCGGTTTTCATCTCATTGAATGAAACCGGGTGAGTTTTGAATTTCACTTCTTTTCCGGCTCTGGTAAATGTCAGATTAAGCTCTTCCGGCATGGAGGGAGCCAGGAAATAGTACTCACGATTTTGGGACTTATCCACTCGAATACCATTGACGGCAATCAATTCATCCCCAGGCAAGATCGGCATCGGATCCAAATCCGCCGGACTGTTTCTGAGAATTCGATTTACACGGTAGGGATTTTCCTCATCAAAGACAATTCCTGATGTCATAGTTTTACCACCAAAATATAGTTTCTCTTCATCACCTGTAGAGCTGAATCCGAAATGGGAGGTGTTTAATTCTCCCAGCATGTCATTGAAAAT
>VFKK01000033.1 GCA_009885605.1 Cyclobacteriaceae bacterium
CGGCCATGGTGAAACCCAGGCCTGCATAAAGCATAATCGCCAAATAGGGAGTCTTGAACTTTGGATGGATCAATGCCAGTTTGTCCAATGGAATCACCCGATCTCTGGCCAACCCAAAAATCACTCTTGGCAGATTGAGTATCTCCCCGCTCAACATGCCAAACATCGAAATCCCGGCTCCAATAAATAAAATGGTATAACCGAGAGGACCAAAAACAATTTTAGCCGTTTCTGCCAACGGAGCTTCTTTAAACTGTGGTAGTTCGCTTCCCAACACTCCCTGAGAGACTGTCTGAATGAGGATGTAAAGAAGCAGGACGAAAGAAATTCCAATGAAGATGGCTTTGGGAACAGTCTTTTGAGGGTTCTTGATTTCCCCTCCCACGGTCAAGCCTGCATCCCCTCCCTGAAAAGCAAAAAACAAAATCAAGGATGCCTCCCCGAATTTTTGGAGGGTCGGCGCTGACTCCCAATACAAATTGGAGAGGGAAACATCCTTCCAACCGATAATGATCAAAATCACCAAGGGAGTGAGTTTCGCTACTGTATTGATTTTTACAAGTCCGATTCCCTGTTTGACGCCAATCACATTGAGTGTCGCCAAACCCGAAAATATCAGAAACATAAACAAGATCCTGACTGATGGAATTTTGAAAACAGGAAAGGCCAAACCGATTATTTCTGTCAAAGCATTGGCTACCGCGGCATCCGAAAAAACACTTCCCATCACCATGAAAACGGCCGCCAAATATCCGGGAAAGGGTCCAAAAGCAGTTTCTACGTAGGCATATCCTCCTCCCGAGCGAGTCACTTTACTTCCTGCTTCCGCAAAACACAGCATCACCAGAGCAATCAGAAATCCACAGAATAAGTAGACCAGGATCCCGGATGCGCCCATGATTTCGGCGATGATAGCAGGCAAAACAAAAATTCCCGCGCCAACAATGATGTTAACAATGTTGGCGGAGAGTCCCCAAACACCGATTTCTCGCTTTAAGTCTTCTTTGGTTAGATTCATAGAATGAGTGTATGCTTCGAAAAAGAGCTATTAATCAGAGTCAGTTCTTTCCCTTATAATGATCAAACCAACTTATGATCGAAGCGGTCTTGCCCATCAGCATACTTGGACGACCGACCAAGCCATGTGATGCATTCGGAATGCGAACCATTGCAGATTCCACCCCCTGGAGTTTGAGGGCAGCGTAATACTGTTCAGTTTCTGAAATTGGAGTTCGGAAATCCTGCTCGCCTGTGAGCAGCATCGTTGGGGTTTTCACATTTCCCACCAACGATAGTGGTGATCTTTTCCAATAATTCTCCTGATCCTCCCAAGGCATTTTTCCAAACCAGTACTTGGCAAAGAAAGCCGGATTGTCAGCATGGAGTACAAAACTCGTCCAGTTGATCACCGGCTTGGCAACTACCGCGGCTTTGAAGCGGGTTGTTTTACCTACGATCCAAGCCGTCAAAACGCCTCCCCCTGATCCTCCGGTGACAAATAAATTCTCGGTGTCGATGTAGCCTTTGGCAATCAAAGCATCCACTCCGGACATCAGGTCCTCGTAATCATGGTTTGGATAATCATGGTGAATCGAGTTGCCGAATTCCTGACCGTAACCCGTACTACCTCTGGGATTAGTATAGAGAACAACATATCCTGCAGCGGCATAGGCCTGAATTTCATAGGCGAAAGAAGGTCCGTACATGGCAAAAGGACCACCATGAATCTCCAGGATCATTGGGTATTTTTTTGCCGGATCAAAATCCGGCGGAGTCACAATCCAACCCTGCACACGCTTTTTGTCAAAGGAAGATTCCCACCAGATTTCTTCGGTTTTGCCGATTTTACGGAAAGAGAAAAGATCGTCATTCACGGTGGTCAGTCTTTTGATTTCTCCTCCATTCCAGATCGCCAAATCTGCCGGGTGCTCTGGTCCGCCCTGGGTAAAAGCGAAGCGATTGTTTACTGAAGCGGTGAAAGTTCCGGCATTGTATGGTCTTCCCAAGTCCAGTCCGCCAAGTCCTTCCACTACTGTTCTGATTTTTCCGGTTAGGGCTACATGCCCGATTTTGGTGTCTCCAAATTCATCGTATTGGAAGTAAATGCCTTGTCCGTTTCCTTCCCATTGAGGATTACCGGCATCACGATCCAGATCAACCGTGAGATTTTTCACGCCACTGCCATCCACATTCATCACATAAAGATTGGAGACCTGATAGCCCTGGAAGGTATCGTCATTGCCGGTAAAAGCGATCTTTTTGCCATCTGGCGAAAGGACAGGATCGGAGTCCGGACCAAAGCGTGTGGTCAGGGCTTTGACTGCTCCACTGCTAAGATTCAGGTGATAGATTTCAGAGTTCGCAGGCTCCAGCTCGTGGTTTTCATTCAGGTTTGCTGAGAAGAAAAGGCTTTGACCATCTTTTGCCCAGATCGGACTTCCATGATTATGAGCCGCGAAAGTGCGCTGTCTTGGGGTCCCTCCATCGATTCCCAAAGTAAAAATCTGTGATTTGCCGGGTTTCAAATACCCTGCACCGTCACCCCGGTAGTTCAGACCATCGATAAAGATGGGAGGGGCATTCCACTCAGCACCTTCTGGCTTTCCCGGGATGGTGAGCATGGATTTTTTGGTCTCGGATACAAACTGGGTAAAAGCCAACTGGGAATCATCCGGGCTCCAGGATACGGCACCGGGAGGTGTAGTGGTATTGGTCAAAGCTACCGTTTCCCGGGTGTCCGGGTACAAGAGGTAAAGCTTGACCTTTTCGTCATCCTGATTGGAGAGAAATGCCAGCTTTTTGCCGTCATTAGACCAGCGAGGTGCATAGTCGCGTTGGTTGCCCTGTGTGAGTTGGCGAATGCGGGAACCGTCCACATTGCTGATCCAGAGATTGGAATAATCCCGGTCGGTCATAATGTCTTTGAAGTTTCGAATAAAGACAATCTGGGTGCCATCTGGAGAAATCTGCGGATCGGTGACATACTCCATATTGAAGAGGTCAAGGAGTTCCATTTTTGTTTTTTCCTGAGCCTGAATTGGGGTGTAGAAAAAGGCAAAAACTGCGATCAGAAATAAAGAGATTGGTTTCATGATATTCAATTTTCTTATTTGGGTAACGGAGGTTTTTGGATTGGAAAATAAATGGGTTCAGCCCTTCTTTATGAGTTGGTGGCTGTTAGCAAGTATAAGTTGGGAAATTTTCTTTAATGGTAAGGATTGAAATATAATGTTGATTGGTAGTCAATAAGTTACCTTTTAATTGGAGTTGAACAAAAGACGAAGAGATTCGAAAATTTAATGAATGGCGATCCTAGTTGAGAAGTTTAAGCTCTTAATAAAATAACTTTACATAGATAGCCTCTAATTTTTCAGGAAGTAACTCTGTTGAATTCTATTCCTGTTGATATTCGGTTTGCAAAAGGTTGACCAAGGCTTCAGCGCTTTTCAGTTGTTCCTCATATTCTTGAAGTGAGCGTCCCATCATTGTTCGGACGGTCACGACTTTATTGATGAAGACGTCCAACATATTCTTGTCTTTGATCTTAATGTACATTTCCTTGGTCACAGGCTTACTGAATCGTAACTCACCGGTCACCTCAAAATTGACAAGTGTAGCTGCGACCGGCACAAGTTCCCATTCCGCTTTTTCGACGGTTTCATCCCTGAAAACTGTTTTCTTGAGTTGGTTATCATAGGCATTCATTTTATTGACAAGCATTTGATTGAAATATCGTAGCGTACCCGAGGATTTCATTTGAGCATAGGTTCCGTCTGTTGGAGAAAAAGGGAAAGTTGTGAAAACTGTCGTCATGCTTTTGTAAAAAGCAAGAGTATCCCAGGACTTTTCGGGAGCGTGAATCATCTGAAGGAAATTTTCAACAGCGAGGTCTTTTTCTTTGACAAATCGTATAGATTCCTCTAATGCTATTCTGTCTTGTTTCAAATCTTCAAGCATGGAATGGGCGAGGATCTCAGCACTTTTTTTCTCTACATAAGATTCTCGTTGATTTTCTACAAAAAATCCCAAAGAAATTGCTAAAAAAAATAGCATAAAGAACTCCTTGAAATAAGATTTCCAATTCCTCTTATTCATAAAATTGGTCAACGCATTAGCCGGGAGATCCTGTTGGTTTTCTGAGGTTTGATTTTCTTCCATATTCTATTTGAGATTATATTCTGACAGAAGTAATTCCATCAGGTTTTCCGCATCTTTTTTCATTTTAGTCGCCCTGAAAAAATTACCCAGAGTTAAGTTGGACATATACTGAACCTGGAAAGAGACATTATTGAGGACGCGTAAATCATCGGTCACCAACTGGGGATTATCTGTTGGTCTTACAAAACTCAAAGAACTGTCCATCGTCTCATAAAAATCATCTGCTTTGAAAATAGTGCCTCCAATTTCGCGGAAAGTGGTTCTCATTCTGGCATCATTTTCATCCCATTCAGCAAGTTCTTTTACCTTTTTCTCATACTCGAGGAGTGCACTTACGACATTCCCTTTTTTGATAAATCTTAGATTCCCCGCATTCTTCAATTGCAGAATTGTTCCGTCAGTTTGAACAAAGGGGTCCCCGTTAAAAATTTGGCGGGCAAAATAATAAGTAGCATTTCCGGATTGCTTATGCTCATGTGTAGTGAGGAGAAGCGTCAATGAATCCAGTATTTCCCTCTTATCTTTTCGTATGGTGATATAGGTCTGAAGGTTTGAAGTATCCGCCTGCAAATCCTGAATCATGGATACGATGTAATCTTTTTCAATTTTTTTGTTGCTCAGCGTCTCCCGATAGTTTTCCGCCAGGAAACCACAGAATACAGCCAAAAAAAGCATGAAGAACTCTTTGAAATAGGATTTCCAGTTCTTCTTTTTCAGGGAGCTGATTACCTCTTTGTTTGACACATCCTGTTGGTTATCGGATAGGTTTTGATTGTCTTCCATGTCTTATTCGAGGTTGTATTCTTTATTCAGTAAATCGATCAGCCTGATTGCTTTATCATTCAATTGTGCCAGCCTTTCTTCCATAATGAAATTACTTGCTTTAAGTTGGTGTATATAAAA
>VFKK01000100.1 GCA_009885605.1 Cyclobacteriaceae bacterium
ATTGGTCGCACAGAAAATAGCCGAGCTTTCCGGTCATTCTTTCATTACCGCCCCAAATAAATTTGAAGCTTTGGCAGCACATGACGGCATGGTGGAGACGCATGGAGCGTTGAAACAATTGGCAGTTTCTTTGATGAAAATAGCCAATGATATCAGAATGCTTTCCTCAGGTCCAAGATCCGGAATCGGTGAAATCCTGATTCCTGAAAATGAGCCGGGTTCATCCATTATGCCTGGAAAAGTAAATCCAACTCAAGTCGAAGCTCTCACGATGGTAGCTGCTCAGGTGATGGGAAATGACGTTGCAATCACCATTGGGGGATCAAACGGTCATTTTGAATTGAATGTGTTTAAGCCTTTAATTGCGGCCAATTTCCTTCAGTCTGCAAGATTGATCGGAGACGCCTGCGTTTCTTTCAATGATAATTGTGCGATCGGAATCGAGCCAAATTCAGCCATGATTCAGCGCCATTTAGAAAATTCCCTGATGCTGGTTACAGCATTGAACCCCTATATCGGGTATGAAAATGCAGCAGCAATTGCTAAAAAGGCGCATAAGGAAGGTACCAGCCTTAGAGATGCTGCCATCAAGTTGGGATTGTTGACTTCCGAGCAATTTGACGAGTGGGTGAAGCCGGAAGAAATGATAGGAGGCTTGAAATAATTCTTTCATCTCCAACTGAAAAAGGCTGATTCGGCATTCGAATCAGCCTTTTTTATGTTTGAGGGAGTTAGAGACTTATCTATTTATTAAGCACAAATTGGCTCAATTGTCCCGATAGCCTGCCTTATATTTTTTAAAGTTTATTGCTCTTTGCCAATAGGATATAGTCAGCAATGACTAAAGCCGCCATGGCTTCCACAATCGGAACTGCTCTCGGTACGACACAGGGATCGTGACGGCCTTTTCCACTTACTATTACTGATTCACCGGATTCATTCAATGATTCCTGGTCTTGCATGATTGTAGCGACCGGCTTGAATGCAACACGGAAATAAATGTCCTCTCCATTCGAAATGCCTCCTTGGATTCCGCCAGAGTGATTGGTAAGGGTATGGATCTTTTCTCCTTCTTTTACAAATGTGTCGTTGTGTTGAGATCCGCGCATTTTTACACCTTCGAATCCACTACCATATTCAAATCCTTTTACAGCATTGATGCTCAGCATGGCTTTGCCCAATTCGGCATGAAGTCGGTCAAAAACCGGTTCTCCTATTCCTACCGGAGTATTTTTGATGACGCAGGTAACTACTCCACCAATAGTATCTCTTTCCAATCTGACTGAATCAATCAGCTCAATCATCCTCTCGGCGGTTTCGGGATCAGGGCACCTAATGATATTATCCTCAGCTTTCGAAAGGTCCAGTTCCTGGTAGCTTTTCTCCAGAGTCAGTTCGCCAACCTGAGAAACAAAAGCCTGTACTGTCACTCCTTTTGTTTCTAAAAGTTGCTTTGCAACTGCCCCGGCAGCGACTCGTGCGGCTGTTTCCCTTGCACTGCTTCTTCCACCTCCCCGATAATCGCGGATTCCGTATTTTTCGAAGTAGGTATAATCTGCGTGGGAAGGTCTGAACTTGTCAGAAATGTGAGAATAGTCTTTGCTCTTCTGGTCAGAATTGGGGATTACTATTCCAATTGGCGTGCCTGTGGTTTGACCCTCAAAAACCCCTGAAAGAATCTGGATTTCGTCCTCTTCTTTGCGTTGTGTGGTGATTTTGGACTGTCCAGGTTTGCGACGCTGCATCTCCAACCGGATTTTTTCTTCATCGATTTTCAGTCCTGCGGGGCATCCTTCGATGATCACGCCCAAAGCTAATCCATGTGATTCGCCAAATGTGGTGATCTTGAAAAGCTTGCCAAATGAGTTGCCCATTATTTTTTTCTTATAATCAAAAACGCCAATAAAGCGACTGAAGCCAGTAGCAGGATATTGATTCCGGTGGTAAAATAGTATTTATATTGCTCGTTTGAAAACCGATTGTCTTCGGTTTCGATTCGGTCATATAGGCCTCCCAGACGCTGACTTGAGATCGCCTGATTGACTTTACTTTCGCCGCCGACTCGAATTATGGCTGCAGGTTTTAGCGTATCGTAGACAGCTCGTGTGGGGTCAAAATAGATCCATTCAAAATGCTCCGCCAGGTTGACTTCTCCCGCTTCGTTCAGTGTGATGTAGTAATTGTAATCCTTGATTCCCGATACTCTTCCATAGCCGCGATTGATCTGCTGACGAACATTCGGGTCAAACGTGTTCAGATTGGCTCCTGCTAGTCTCCTCGGAGGAGCGATTGCATTGATATTTCCGATTCCGCTGATGCCAAAATTGTATTCAAACCCCTGACCTGTTTCCGCTTCTAATTCAGTGATGTTTTCACGAATTTGGAATTCGCCCACAATTACCTCATTTCGTAACGGGTGGGGAGGTAAAGGTTTGACTTTGATCGTTTTAGGCGGTGAGTAAAAAGTCTTGAAATCTTCTTGACGATTGGCACCAAAGAAGGTCGGGTTTTTCGCTACCCGATACTTGATCATTTCCCATGCAATCCTTGGGATAGTGACTTCACCCTCTGAAAAGGGAAAAAAAGAAGCTTCGTAAACTTTGAATTTAATCCAATTTTTACCGTTGATCGTGACCTGCTCTGGTTCTATATTAGATACATTATAGTTTTCTTCCCAAGCGTTTGTTGGTTTGATTTGCTTGAGAATGGCGTCTAATTGTTTCCCCGGTTCATAAAACTGAAAAGGTGCCTGATTCGCTTCAGACATGTAAAAAGCCAAGCTCACATTAAAACCTTCTCCTGCAAAAACCTCCTCTTTGTCTACCGCAACTGAGAAGAAAGCATCATCATCCAGTTCCACAAACTCAGGTTCTTCGGCTGTCCTGCCGAAAAAATCCGCAAATGGATCAGGCGCACCTGCTTTAAGTCCCTGAGTGCTTTTAGCATCCACAACGGCAACCTTTTTGCCTTCCGATGGAAATGCGGTTCCGTTTATCGTCATGTTGAAACCAGCGATTGTAAACTGCCCTTTCTTGGTTGGTTTATAGTATTGAATAATGCTGTTGGAACTGCTCATTTGTCCATTGATCAGGTTCATGGACGAAGACTGGGAGATCCCTTGCTTTTGGAAACCAGTTATTTCCGGAAACTGATCGTAAGATTTGATCTTTTCGTTGGCGAGAGTGACTTTGATGGTGAACGTTTCATTTAGCCCGATTTCATCCGGACCCAATTCTATTTGTACATCCTGGCCATTAGCGACTCCTTGAAAAAGAAATGCAATGCATACCAAAGCAGCTTGGAAGTACGTTTTAATCATGGTTGCGAAAATAGGGATTATTCTACTTTTTGAACAATCTAAATAACGCAACATAGGTGTAATTGCCTCCGTATTTAAACATAAAAACAGTTAATAAACCCAAAAACTCTTTTAGCTATGATAGAATATGTGAAGACCATTCTTGAAAAGGTCAGCTTTAGCAAGTATTTGTTTGAACGAGAATTAAAGAAGGGCCTGAGGCTAATTTTACCCACAGAAGTGGAAGACTTTAAGATTTGGTGTTACCAAATGTTCGGCAAAGTTCATGACGTTATTCTCAATCGATATTTTCAGCTAGCCTTGTAAATGAAAAGACCTGTCCGTATTAGACAGGTCTTTTTGGTTGTGGTGGTTTTACTAGCTTTAATCTTTGGTGGCAAAGTCAGGATAGGCACTCATTCCGTGCTCATGCAGATCGAGTCCTTCAGTTTCTTCCTGTTCGGGAACTCTGATACCTACTGTCTTTTTTAAGGTAAAGAAAATGATCCAAGATGAACCGAGACAGAAAACAGCAACTGATCCGATCCCTATAAGCTGAGAAATTAATTGATTCATTCCGGCCAAGCTGCCGAAAATACCAACGGCCAGGGTTCCCCAGACACCTCCGATGAGGTGTACCGAAATTGCTCCTACCGGATCATCGATTTTGATTTTGTCAAAGAAAACAACTCCAAATACAACGAGTCCGCCTCCGATAAATCCGATAATGGCAGAATCGAGGACGCCCATTTGGTCAGCACCAGCTGTGATTCCTACCAGACCGGCCAAAATACCGTTTAATACCATCGTGATATCGTAGGTTTTGAATTTCAAATAAGAAATGAGCAATGCGCCAAATGCTCCGGCTGATGCTGCAATTGCAGTCGTCACGAAAACTTTGGAAACAAGACCAGGACTTGCACTCAGCACAGATCCGCCGTTGAATCCAAACCATCCGAACCACAAAAGGAATACACCCATCGTTGCCATGGGAAGATTATGTCCGGGAATCGCCTTCATGCCCTGAGAAGTATATTTTCCGAGTCTTGGACCCAGAAGAAAAGCACCTATCAAAGCTGCCCAACCTCCAACAGAGTGGACAATTGTAGATCCCGCAAAGTCATAGAATGGAGTTTCCATAGTATTCAAAAATCCATTTCCCCACTTCCACATACCTACAATCGGATAAACAATTGAGACATACAGAATTGAGAAAATAATAAAGGGACCAAGTTTCACCCGTTCAGCGACTGCACCCGAAACGATCGTGGCAGCGGTGGCGGCAAACATGGCCTGAAAAATAAAATCAGTAAAATAGGTATAGCCCGCATTGTAATTACTGCTGTCCCAGCCCTCTGGGAGACTAAGTCCAAAGCCTGCGAAGCCAAAGAAACCGCCGGCAAAATCTGCCCCCGGATACATTAAGTTGAAGCCTACAAAGGCATAGCTTAATAGTCCGATTGCCGGGATGATAGTATTTTTAAATAAAATATTAACTGTGTTTTTGGCTCTTGTGAGGCCTGCTTCCAAAGTAGCAAAGCCAAGGTGCATAATGAAAACCAGGATGGTTGCGATCATCATCCAAAGATTGTTGACCGTAAACAGGTCTTGAACAGGTACTTCTTCCATGGTAAAATAGGTTCAGGGTGGTGGTAAAGATGATTAAAGTGCTTGCTCGCCGGAGTCGCTGTTTCTGATTCGATAAGCTTCGAGAACGTCATAAACGAAAATTTTCCCGTCGCCTATTTCTCCTGTTTTTCCTTCACTCAGGATACACTTGATTACCGGCTCTACCAGTTCCTCTACAGTCACGATTTCGAGTTTCGTACGGGGAATGTAAGCCGGTTCATACGCCACACCCCGGTAAGTTTGCTGCTTGGCGTGCTCCAGGCCCATCCCTTTTACTTCATAGAAAGTGAGAAACTTCACTCCAAGAGCTGCCACGCAAGCATGAATCTGTTCAAATCGGGAAGTCCGGATAATGGCTTCTATTTTTTTCATTTTTTCAACGGGTTTGGTGGTTTATTGAGATTATGGCATGAAAGTAAGAGAAAAATTAAATCAAAATCATAAAAAGGTTATTTTTTTAACCAATAAATGAAAAATAATATGCAAAATTTTAAAAAGTAGACTTCTATTAATCTATCAAGAAATTGAATTGAGTATTAATACTGAAATATTGGTTAAAAAATAAACTGATGGTGTCGCCGGAGGTTTGACGGTAGTTTGCCGCCTCAGGATATTCACTTAATTTTGCCTCCGATTTTTACATACTACTTATGAACAAGAAACCAACGCTTTTGGTACTTGCCGCAGGAATGGGCAGCAGATATGGCGGGAATAAGCAAATCGATGGATTTGGACCCGGAGGAGAAACTATTCTGGAGTATTCTATTTACGATGCAATCCGTGCAGGATTTGGCAAGGTGGTCCTGATCGTCCGTCAGGAGATTTTGGAAATGACCAAAGAATTATTGCTTCCAAAGCTTGAAGGCAAAATCGAAGTTGACTTTGTCATTCAGTCTTTAGAAAGTTTTGTCCCGGCAGAATTGAAGCAGGCGGATCGTACCAAGCCATTTGGAACGGCCCATGCTGTACTTTGTGCCAAAGACGTGATCAAAGAACCGTTTGCGGTGATCAATGCGGATGATTTCTATGGGAAAGAGGCTTTCGAAATTTTGGGAAATTTCCTTTCTACCGAGGTTCGGCCTGATCTGCATGCGATGGTGGGATATGCAGTTCAGAATGTGCTCTCCGGAAATGGAACTGTCAGCCGTGGCGTTTGCGCTACAAATAAAAAAGGTCAGTTGATCGGTATGGTGGAGCGAACTTCAATTGCCCGTGAAGGAGATCAAATCCTGAGCAAAGGTGAAAACGAAATCCTCGAAATACCTGAAGATACCCCTGTAAGTATGAACTTCTGGGGATTTCATCAAGATGTGTTTGCCGATATTGAAGCAATGTGGAACGAGTTCCTGCGTGCGAATCTTTCAAATCTCAAGTCTGAATTTTACATCCCTACCGTAGCCAATAATTTGATCAAAGCGGGAAAAGCAGCTTTTGAGATTCTGCCTGGCGGGAAAGTTTGGTTTGGAGTCACCTACACGGAAGATCGTCCGGTGGTGATCGAGGCGCTGAAGAAACTACACGAAACCGGGGAGTATCCGGCAAATCTATGGAAATAAGGAAAGGAGCTTAAGCTCCTTTTTTTTATGCTTCTTTTTCAACCGTCCCATTCAGAACGTCAAAAAAGAAAACCTCCGAATCCAGTTGAGTCAAGATTTTTTTTGATCGCTCAGGTCGCGCATCTGTCAGGAGGATCGGTTCGAATGTCTTTCTCACCAGATTAACTTCAATAGTTAAGGTAAGCGATTTGTCTTAGAAATCTAGATCTCAATTAAAATCAGATCCAATTCTTCGATTTTGGAAAATGCCTTGTCTGCCGTTA
>VFKK01000349.1 GCA_009885605.1 Cyclobacteriaceae bacterium
AGAATTCGCTGAGCCTTGCCTAACGAATAAGCGAAAAGAACAGAATTTCTGCCATCGGCTGCATTTCCTTTCCACCAGGAATTGATCTGCGCGAAAATCTCAGCCTGGCTTTCCCATTTATAAATCGGTAGTCCAAAGGTACATTCGGAAACAAATTCATGACATTTCACCGGCTCGAAAGGAGTAGAAAGTCCATCAGTTTCCACTTTGTAATCTCCACTGACGACAGCTACTTTTCCTTTGTATTCCAGTCGGACCTGAGCCGAACCCGGGATATGACCTGCCGGATGCAAGGAAAGTTTGACTCCGTTAATGTCTACTGATTCTCTATACCCTAAAGTTTCGAGATTAATTTCCGATCCCAATCTCAGTTTCATCACTTCTGCAGAATGATGGTGTGCGAGATAGTGCTTCATCCCCCAGCGCGAATGATCCGAATGAGCATGCGTAATTACCGCTCGGTCCACAGATTTCCAAGGATCGATGAAGATTCCTGCAGGCGGGCAATACAGACCTGAATCGGTGAGTTCGAGTAGGTTCAAAGTAATGTGGGATTGATCATCGGGGTAGGTTGATTAAGGGATATGAGCTTTGATTTAGTCCAGAAAGAATAAGGAACATTTCAATCAATAATCAAGCTATTATAAAGCGCAAATCTGAAATCAAATATCGCAAATCATCAATCTCGGATTTCCTCGACAGCTCTATCCGGCTTTGCATAGCTTAATCGTGCGAGCTTTTT
This sequence comes from Cyclobacteriaceae bacterium, assembly GCA_009885605.1. GTDB lineage: Bacteria > Bacteroidota > Bacteroidia > Cytophagales > Cyclobacteriaceae > Algoriphagus. The sequence continues at coordinate 743 of VFKK01000349.1, forward strand.
GCCAACATGATACTCATCCAATCCCGAAACTGTCACGGTATCAAGGGCATTCAAATCCAATGATCCATCATCTCTCAGCCCTTTTTCATCTACATAGATTTCTTCGATACTCGCAATCAACAAAATCGTCTGATTGACTTGAAGGGTTTGTTTTTCTATCAGCTTACAAGCGAGTTTGAGTGGGCTTTTCCTTACAAAAGGGGCAAAAAACTCATTTAGGTATTCCGGTTCGATCCCGGTTTTTTCAAACTCCGATCCCTCCCATCTTGCTGAAGCCCAATGGGTTTCTTTGTAAAATTCAGAAGTCACATGATTTAGTGTAAAAAATTGGGTTTCTAAAATATTACTAAGGGTATGTCTTTCAACTGTATCAGGCCTGAATAACACTCCCACCGTTGGGGGATTGGCTCCGATGTGAAACACCTGAGAGAAAGGAGCAAGATTTGTCAAGCCATTTTTATTCTTTGTTCCGATCAGATTCAAACTTTTATACCCTGACAGGGCATTAATCAGATTCCTCCGATAGGAAGAATCTGACGTTAAAATCTCCTCTTTATCAAAATGAAGAATCATTTTCTGATTGCTTCCTCGATCGAATCACAGTATTTAATGTCCAATTGATCAATAATGTTGTCCGGATAATTGGTAAGAATCTGGTCTTTGGCGATTTGAACCATTTTCTCAAACCACTTTTCCGCAGGAAGAATCTTGCGGTGAGTTTTCAGCCCATAAGCCAGCATATCTTTTTTCCAATGGATAAAGTACCATTCCATCGTTGGTTGGTGAAATGCTCTCAGGGATCGCTTATCGAAAATGAATTTCACATAATCTCCTGCTTTAACAATTTCTCCTATTTGTAAAAATGCCTCTTTGAAATCTTCAATAGGGATGTAGTCAGCTAGCAATTCGCAAATGACAATTTTCAATTCAGTATTGACCAATACTCTTGTGTATTTTTCCTCAAAGACCAATTCAAAATCTCGGGTTTCGGAAGGAATTAGGGTTTCGTTCATGGAAGTGAAGAATTAGTAAACGGAATTTTTTTGCTGGATTTGTGAAATAGACATTTCTTTCTTGAATTGCTCCAAACCCAACTCGAGATTAGTAGCATATTCAAGAGTAGTCCTCATCATATCTTGCTGAGATTGAATCTGCTCCTTCAATCTCGACAATTCTTTATTGACATCAGCCAATTTTTCTTCGTAATGTTTAGTAAGCCTTTCTTTTTCGAGTTGGGCCTTCCTCAATTCTTCCTTAAATAAAAGGAACGATTCAGGTGGTGTCTTCATATTCACAGCTCGTTCATCGCGGGACCGTACCCGAGTACTTGACATATTTTTCATCAAAATGTTTAAAAAAATTATTTGAGAGACGACATTCCTCCATCAAGATGAAGTATTTGACCAGTCATCCAGGATGATTGAGGCGATAGCAAAAATACAGTAGAGGCAGCAATATCTTTCGGAGTACCAATTCTCCCGAGCGGATGACGCTTGCCAGAAGCTTCTTTTTTCTCTTCTGTAGATAGCAAAGCGGAAGCAAGAGGGGTATCTGTAAGCGATGGCGCAATAGCATTCACTCGAATGTGTGAGGGAGCCCACTCAGCAGCTAAGGATCTTGTCAAACCTTCAATTGCTCCTTTGGCAGATGCAATTCCCGAATGGAAACCCATTCCCGTCTGCACCGCAACGGTACTGTAAAGCACTACAGCTGCCTGATCTGACTTTTTCAAACCTTTCATGCATGCCTGAAGCACTCTTACCGCACCAAGAAAATTCACCTCAAGTTCTTGCTGAAAATCTGCAATCGAAATCCTGTGAAAAGGTTTTAGATTGATCGTTCCCGGGCAATAAACAACTCCGTCGATTACTTCAGGCAAATTTGGCATTGTTTCAAAATCTTTGGAAGTGTCCAAAGCTTCTGTTCCTTCTCCGCTTTTGGAGAACAAAAACAAATTCGCTCCTTGCTCTTTTAAAATTTGGGCCGCTGCCTGTCCTATTCCGGAGTTACCTCCCACGATTACAATGTTCTTTCCTTTCATGGTATTTAAGATTGGTATCTATAAGCCTCTTTCGGATACTTTTGTTTGAGTTTGAAAACAAAAAAACCGGGTTTTTGACCCGGTTTTCAGTTGGTTTTGCTTTATTAAAATCTTTACTTTTTTAAACTTATAAATTTCAAAAACTCATTTCTCGATTGCTCGTCTGTTTCAAACTTCCCCGAGAAAAAGGAAGTCACTGTGGAACTGTTTGTATCATTGACTCCCCGTGAACTGACGCACATGTGATAAGCGTCCATAATTACTGCTACGTCCTCAGTACCCAACGCTTCCCTCAGCTCATTCCCAATTTGCATGGTAAGCCTTTCCTGGACTTGTGGTCTCTTGGAAAAATATTGAACAATTCTGTTGATTTTGGAAAGTCCAATTACATCTCCACTTGATATATAAGCCACGTGTGCTTTTCCATAGATTGGCACGAAGTGATGTTCGCAGTGCGAATGGAATGTGATGTCTTTTTCCACAAGCATTTGATTGTACTTGTACTTGTTTTCAAAGAGTTTGGCAACCGGCTTATTTTTCGGATTCAAACCGCTGAAAACTTCCTTTACATACATCTTAGCAACACGGTGAGGGGTTCCTTTAAGACTATCGTCTGTAAGATCCAATCCCATAATGTGCATAATTTCTCTGAAGTGCTTCTCTATCAATTCCACTTTAAGATCATCGTCAATCTCAAAAGCGTCTTCCCTTATGGGTGTTCTCAAAGATGTACCAGAGTGCTCGTCACCTATTTCTTCGAATGAGGCACGGGCCAGTTCAATTCCCATCGTATTCAACATAGTTTCTTTCTGTTTCATAAAGCCTAATCGTTAATTCGAATTTCCAATCAATTTTTCCCCTCAAAATATTCCAAATAACCACTGCAATATTCTCAGCGGATGGATTGAGATTTCGAAACTCATCGGTATCCAAATTCAGGTTTTTGTGATCAAATTTATTTAAGACATTATCCTTAATGAGATCACTAAGCAGTTTCATGTCGTATACATACCCGGTATCTTGGTCAATTTCACCTTTCACAACCACAATCAATTCGTAATTATGACCGTGAAAATGTGGGTTGTTGCACTTTCCAAAAATGGTCTGATTTTTCTCATCTGACCACTCCGGATTATTCAATCGATGCGCTGAATTAAAATGCTCTTTTCTAAATACAGATACTTTCATTGTTGTCTTAAACTGCAGATTTTTTCTTTTTGTTTAATTTTTTTTAATTTTCTTTAAACAAGATTATCAAGGACCTGCTATTCAGGGAATTAGTTTTAGTTAAAGAACAGTAAAATTATGGAATAATCTTTGTCTTAAAATCGTAAGATTTATTTCACCCCAATTGGAACGAAAAAAGCATTAACATTGGTTCATAAGCTGGAATCAGAAATCGATAGCTTTCAAACTAAACTTCTGCAAATCAATAGTTTTGGCCTTCTATTTATAGGAGGTAACCTTGTAACTTCAACCGCCAACTATGATTACACCAAACATTCTCATCCCGCTTTTATGGATGATCAACTTCACTGATGTAAGTTCAGAATTATTAGTTAGCACTATTTCAGAGGTAAATGAAGTAGAAATCCTTTACCATTCCCTGTCAGAAAGTTCATCCCAATTGCCCTCAATGGAGGTTTTGGAATTGGCGATGGAAGGATGGGGGAAATTGGAAAATGATCTCAAATCACCGCTACTGACGGTGATAGATTTCAGTCTCCCATCGACACAAAAGAGGCTTTGGGTCATTGATCCCGCGAAAGGTCTCATTTTACACCACTCCGTTGTTGCTCACGGCAGAAATTCGGGAGAACTACTTGCAAAGAATTTTTCAAACCAGCCTGAGTCATTTCAAAGTAGCCTTGGTTTTTATAAAACAGCCGAAACCTATCAGGGAAAGCACGGCTACTCATTGAGACTTGACGGATTGGAAAAAGGATTCAACGATCAGGCAAGAAACAGAGCGATTGTAATCCACGGAGCTGATTACGCTAAAGAAGAATTTGCCAAATCCACAGGCAGACTGGGCAGAAGTCTGGGATGCCCTTCACTCCCACCTGAGCTTTCTGCAAAAGTAATTGACCTGATCAAAGATGGTTCACTCCTTTTTATTTACGGAAATGACGAGTCTTACTTACAGAAATCTTATTTACTCCAGCCCTGATTATTTCCTCAAAGCAGCGAGAACTTCCCCATCCCGACCATAAATATCAGGTCGGAAATGTCCCTGACCTTTGGAGTCTGCCCAAAAGGTAAGATAAAGTAAGACAACAGGAATTTCCCTATTCAAGTTTACAATTTGTTCTTTTGGCTGGTTCATTGCAAGTTGGATTTTTTCATCAGTCCAGAAAGGATCCTCGCCAAGAAGAAGTTTGGCCAATTTTTCCGGATTTCGAAGCCTTATGCATCCATGACTCAAAGCACGATCTTCTCTTTCAAACAGACTTTTTGAGGGTGTATCGTGAAGATAAACGCTATGCTTATTTGGGAACATAAACTTCACCAAACCTAAGGAATTATCTCCGCCAGGCTTCTGCCTGATCAAATAAGGAAAGGATTTGGAAGACCAATTTACTGTCGATGGATCTACTGGTTTACCAGAATGAGTGATTACTTCCATATTTTTCTGTTTCAGATAATTTGGATTCTTTCGAATACTTGGGATGAGCTCATTCCTTGCAATTGAGTTTGGCACATTCCAATAGGGACTGAAAACGATGTATTTCATCGGAGCACTGAAAATCGGCGATGCATGGTATTGCTTGCCTACAATCACTTTTTCTGAAAAAAGCGTATCACCTTTACTAAGGTATTCAAGATGAAAGTTTGCAATGTTGACGAGAATCATTTCCGAATCCCGAAGAGAATCCGGCAACCATCGAAGTCTCTCCATATTGACAGCAGCTATATCCATCAGGTTTCGTGGAGATTGATTGAGTGCATTTACGGTCATTTTGCCCAAAGCCCCGTCGGGCTCCATTCCATTTCTTTTTTGGAAAGCCTGCACCGCTACCATCATCGCCGAGTCGTAAGCCTTGGTGTCCGGTACAGGGTTCCGGGATAAATAACCCCAAAAAATCAAACGCTGTCGAAGGGCAGTGACAGAGTTACCCGACTCCCCTACTTTCAGCGTTTTGTCAATTTTTACTGGCTTCCAATCTGTAGAATCTGACTTTCTTCGCTCATCCAAAGCTCGAATTACTTCTCTGCCTTTGCGATAAATATTGAAACTTGGGTAGAGTGACTCAAGGCTTTTCCGGATCGAACCACTTTGCAAACCAGTCTCCAATAGTTCGATGTGATTTACTCTGGGCATTTTCCTGGTGATTTCCCATTTCGAATCAAACTTGGTCGGATCTACCTTTCCAAGTTCAAGATGAGACGCTAAAAGAAAGTATGCATCACTCATGAGCAGGTCAAAATCTGCCAGGTCAGATACGCTGTTTTCGGTATTGGTCTTTTTGTTTGATTCAAACAATGCAAAAAATGATTCAAGCAAAGACAGGTTGTATTCAGCCGGATTCAACCCGTCAAATTGTGCCTGCTTGATTTCAAATCTTAATTCGTAGGCTATCTCGGTAATAATTCCATCCGCTGACCAAGCTTGAAGGAAAATTCGATTGACATAAAACGATTGGGTTTCATCTGACGCAGACAGGTCCTTTTCTCGGATCGTGATGGGCTGTCCGGGTTCACTTTTTTCAACCCTAAGTCGAATCTGATCCTGGATTTCGGTTTGAGAAATGAAATCATTAGCCCAAAGAATGAAGGGAAAAATTCCAAGAAATAAAGTAAAAATGGTTTTTCGAATCATAAATTAATCTTGCAGGATCTTTCCTCAAAATTAGATTTATCCATTAAAAAACCACTTCCTTTTCTTTACAAAAACTGAAGATTTACTTCAATCCTGTTTAATTGTTCATTGCCTTTAATACTTCCTGATCTCTATTGTAAATATCTGATCTGAAATGAGGCGCTCCATTCGAATCAGCCCAAAAAGTCATATAAAATATCACAACCGGGATGTTTTTCTTCAGGTCTACAATCTGCTCTTTCTCCTGATTCATTGCTTCATTAATTTTCTCAAGTGTCCAGGAAGGATCATCCTGTAGTAAAAGTTGAGCAAATTTTTCCGGATCCTGAATACGAATACAACCATGACTTAAGGCCCTGTTTTCCAATTCAAATAAACCTCTCGCTGGCGTGTCGTGAATGTAAATGCTATGTTCATTTGGAAACATAAACTTCACCAAACCCAAGGAATTATCTCCTCCCGGTTTTTGACGAATCAGATATGGAAAAGGATCAGCCGACCATTTAACGGATTTCGGATGGATTACTTCACCGGAACTTGTGACCACTTCCATGTTCTTTTGTTCCAGATATTTTGGATTTTTCAGTACAGCAGGAATAATTTCATCCTTCGTGATCGACTCAGGAATGTTCCAATACGGACTAAAAGCGATGTACGTCATCGGGGCTGTGAAGATCGGAGATGCATTGAATTCCTTTCCCACGATTACTTTGGCTGTCAGAATCGTATCGAGCTTATTTAGATAATCCAATTGGTAATTTGCAACGTTGACCAGAATCAACTCAGTATCTCTCAAGGTATCCGGAAGCCAGCGTAATCTTTCCAGATTTACCGAAGCGATATCAATCAGGTGAGACGGCGAATAATTCAGACTTTCTGCGGTCAAATTTCCGATTGTCCCATCCGGCTCCATTCCATTATTCTTCTGATATCTTTTCAGGCCTTCTTCCATCTCCGGATCAAAAACTAATGAGTCTTTAACCTCATATGGTTTCAGGAATCCCCAAAAAATCAACCTGTCTCTTAAACCTGGAATTGAAGCGTGACTATTTCCCAATTTCAGAGACTTGTCCAAATTGACAGTTTTCCAAACCAGGGTGTCAACTTTGCTTTTTTCATCCAGATCCCGGATTACTTCTCTTCCCAATTTGTAGATTTTAAAATCAGGATATAAGCTCTCCAAGCCTTCTTTGATAGATCCTTTCCTGATTGATTCATTCAAAAGCTCATTGTAATTGATACTTGGAGTATTTACCCCAAGTTCCCACTCAGACTTGAGCGTGCTGGGATCGATTTTTCCAATTTCAAGATCCCTTGCAAGCTGGAAAAAAGCATCTGTAAGCATCAAATCCAAATCAGCTAATTCAGCAAAAGGTTTGGCTTTTAACTTTCCTTTCTGATCAGAGATTGCCTGGAACAACAATTCAATATCCGTAGCATGATAGTCTTCCGGGTTGAGCCCATCGTACTTTGATTCCCCAATTTCAAATTTAAGTTCCTCTCCAAGCTTAGTCAGTTTGCCGTTTTTCGACCATGCCTCGGCAAAGTCCCTTTCTTCATAAAAAAGCCGAAGCTCCTCACTCGATCCAAGTACCTTTTCGCCTATTTTAAGTGACTCTTCTGAAGATTCACTTTCGAGCCTGGTTTGTAATTCATCGGTTAAATCTGACTTCCTATTAAAAAGGGTAATCCAAAGAATACCCAAAATCAAACACAATACTAAGGCAATAGCAATTACTTTTTTCATATAAAGGTTAATGGTCTCACTCCACTTGGAAG
>VFKK01000316.1 GCA_009885605.1 Cyclobacteriaceae bacterium
AACAGCGGGATAAATGCCACGATGATTATGAAGGTGGCATTTATGATAGAAGTCCTGATTTCAAAAGAAGCATCAAAAATCACCTTCAATTTATTTCGTTGTTCTTCAATTGGTTTTCGAGCATTTTCCTTCAACCTCTTAAAAACATTTTCAACATCAATAATGGCATCATCTACCAGGTCGCCAATGGCAATTGCCATTCCTCCCAAACTCATGGTATTGATCGTAAATCCAAGCCATTTCAAAGTCAAGATTGCTACGATCAATGAAATGGGAATTGCAACCAATGAAATAGCAGTTGCTCTCCAATTCATCAAAAACAGGAACAAAATGATGATCACAAAAGCAGTTCCTTCCAACAACACTTTTTGAATATTGCTGATAGAGGCATTTATGAAATCTGATTGTCGGAATATTTGGGTATTGATTTGAATGTCACCGGGCAAATTGCTCTGCATATCTGCAACTGCATCATCTATTTGTTGGGTCAGTTCGAGGGTGTTTGTCGCAGGTTGTTTCATCACTGTCATGATCACTGCAGGTTCACCCTTCAGTGATCCGTCACCAATTTTTGGAGCGGCACCGATTTTTATTTCAGCGACATCTTCAATTTTTACAGGATTTCCATTGACCGATTTTATGATTGATTTACCTATTTCATTCACGGAATTGGTCCTTCCTATTCCTTTGATGATGTACTCATTTCCGTATTCGTTGATAAATCCACCTGAAGAATTGCCATTAGCTTCTTCGCTTGCCTTCAGCAATTCCGAAAGGGAAATAGTGTAAAAATCCATTTTTTGGGGTGAAGCCAAGATCTGATATTGCTTATATTCCCCGCCAATAACCACCACTTGCGCCACACCGCCGGTGGCTAATAATCTTGGTCTGATGGTCCAGTCGGCAATGGTGCGTAAATCCATTTGATTGGTGGAATCTGCCGTTAAGCTGATGAGCATTATTTCACCCATGATGCTCGATTGAGGAGCCATTGTAGGATTGCCAACCCCAACAGGGAGATTTTCGCCGACTGCTATTATTTTTTCATTGACGATTTGACGGGCTTTGAAAATATCCGTGTCCCATTCAAACTCCACCCAAACAATGGAAATTCCTGCTGAAGATGAGCTGCGTACTCTGCGAACATTCGTAGCACCGTTTACAGATGTTTCTATGGGAAACGTAACGAGTTTTTCGACTTCCTCTGGTGCCATTCCGTGTGCTTCGGTAAGGACTACAACCGTTGGTGCGGTGAGATCAGGAAATACGTCCACCTCCATTTGTGAGGCTACATAAGAGCCAAACACAATCAACAATACTGATGCTACTACGATTAGCAGTCGGTTGTTGAGAGAGAAACTTATAATTTTATTCAGCATTTTAAGGAATTTGAATTTTAGATGTGAAAAGTTGAATGTGGTTAATAATTCAACATTTCAATTAATGTTCGTGACCGTGTTCAGGCAGTTCACCTGAGGCAGATGAAAGTTTAATTTGATAGGCACCTTTGGTCACTACCCGTTCACCTTCTGAAACTCCCGAAAGCAGTTGCACATAAATCCCGTCACTTGCACCGATTTTAACCTCCCTTTTTTGAAAACTCTCGCCTCCCGACTGGACATACACATAAAAATTACCTTGTTCTTCCAGCAAGGATGAAACCGGAACAATCAAAGCATTTGGTATGGGTGAAGATTTCAAATAAACCTCTGCGACTGAGCCTGGAATAATATTCCCGATGTTGTCAATTTCAAAAGTTACCGGTATGAAAGGAGAATTGGCGGAGGCACTCTTTCCGAATGAAATGATTTTTCCGTTTAACTCCTGTGAAGTGAAAACCTTTTCAGAGCCAGCGGTTCTGAAATTGGCGGATGTGATGGAAGGGAGCTTGCTGAAATTTCGTTGGGATACGTTTGCCTGTAATACCAACTTTTCATTTTTGGAAATAATAGCGAGCGGAGTTCCTGCTTCTACATATTGCCCTTCACTGACCAAGACATTTTTTACAAATCCTGCCATGGGTGAAGAAATTCGCTGGCCTTTTGCTGAATAGTTCTTAGCGATAGCATTGAAGGCAGTTTGGGCATTTTCAAAGGCAACTTTCGCTTGCAAGAAGTCTTTTTGGGAAACGATTTGTTCTTTTACCAATTCGCTTGCACGGTCAAAATCTGCTTTTGCCTTGTCGTAATTGGCTTTGGTTTCTTGGTAAACGACATCAATATTTCCTTCTGTAATGTTTCCCCCGGAAAGGGTGAACAAGTTCGTGCCATTGTTCACTTCCGAGCCAACAATGGTTTTGCTTCCTGAAAACTGAACAATTCCGCTTGCACTTGCCGTGACCATCATTTCGTCACCGGGAGCAGAGAGAATTTGTCCGTTGGTTTTGATGATGTCGCTGAAAGATTGTTTTAAAACTGGAGCATTTGCAAATTCCACTTTCCAGGCTTGCTCTTTCAGATAGGAGATATCATCGGCATTTGCAGTGACTGTTTGAACTTGTAATGCAGCGTTTTCGTCAGGATAAACTGCTATGTTTTCGATTACGATTTGGTCGGTATAATTCTTGGTCTCAATGTCGAAAACAAGTTTTCCAACTCCGGCTGTTTTGGGAATTAATGCCAATCTGAAAATCCCGGGTGAGCTCGCGGTATCCGCACTGTTTCTGATTCCGTTTTCGCCTGAGATCCAGCTCACGGTAACTTTTCCCTCAGTGAGAGGTAAAAAATTTTCACCTAAAATGGTAAAATGGGCTGCAAAATTTGACCTGCTGCCAACTACCAATGGCTTAAACTCTACAAAGAGTTCTGACTTATCTGAATAAATGGTGTAAGCAAGCGGTTCTAAACCGCTTGCTTGTTGTTCTGAACTGAGTTCGCTCGCTGTTTTATCGGTACATCCGACAAACAGGAGTACAAACAGAGTCATCATTGCTGATGCTGTTTTCATAATCCTAAAGAAATTTAGTTTTGATTAATGCTTATGAGTGCTGTCCTCGTGACTGTGTCCGTGCTCTTCGACTTTAATAGTAGTACTGTCTACCTTAAACTCTTCCTGAGAATGTTCACCATCCTCATGGTCGTCGTGCACCGAACCGTCTTCGTGCTCGTGAGTGTCAGCAGCATGCTCGTGCGCATCTTCTCCATCGTGGGCATGTTCCTGAGATTTATTGCCACATCCGGCAAACAAAAGGGCTGCAATAGCAAATAAAATGATTGAATTTTTCATCGTTAATTTTTTTTGATTTGAATAAAATAGGTAGTGCACTTGCAATTTCTAATTGCAAGTGAAATCAATCCTTTTTGGGAAAAAGGAAATTAAGCGATGAAAGTAGGGGGTGCCCGTAATCCTGTGGGAAGGAGGTATTGGGAGTTGGGATAAAAGGATTTGTAGGGCGGTGAATTTTGCCGGACAAATTCTGTAATATGTTGAAGAACAAAACCTTCAGGAAGGACAGCAACCAAAAGAGAAAAATGCTTAGATCCTGAATTGCTAACGTCATGGTTGGTTAAAAAAGTAACACCGTTTTCCCCATGTTGGAAATTGGAGAAAAAGTGTCCAATGCCAGATTCTTCATTTCCACCATCATCTTCATGTTGATGGTCTTCTGAATGATGATCATGCTCTACGCTTCTTGCTGCAAAATCGTGATGATGATGCTCAATAACATCGTGCCCAAGCAGTAGAGCCAGAGCAGTAAACATCATCAATATGGAAGCGTATTTTCTAAGCATCTGATTCAAAGGTATATTTTTAATCCGAAACTTGCTCCCATGGCAAAGGCAAAAAATTTTCTCTAAAGTTTCCAGGGATATTTCCAAAGAAAAAACCGCTAGTGTTTTCACTAACGGTTTCAAAGAAAATGATCAGTCTCTGATTACAAAAACAGCCAAATGATCCTAAATACCAGTGTAATTAAATGGAGTGATGGCACCCAATTCAGCTTTCAATTCAGCTGAAATAGGGAGATTGGAAATGAAAACGGAGATTGATTCCTCGGTGATTTTGGTGTTGGTTCGGGTGAGATCTTTCAACGCTTCATAAGGTTTGGGAAATCCTTCTCTTCTCAACACCGTCTGAATTGCTTCAGCTACCACAGCCCAGTTATCATCCAAATCTGCATGAATTGCGGCTTCGTTCAGTTCCAGTTTGCCCAGACCTTTTTGCAGCGATTCGAGAGAAATCAACATATGCCCAAGTGGCACTCCGATGATCCGAAGAACGGTGCTATCAGTCAGGTCACGCTGCAATCTTGAGATCGGAAGCTTGGCAGCGAGATGCTCCAAAAGTGCGTTCGCAATTCCCAGATTTCCTTCGGCATTTTCAAAATCAATCGGATTGACTTTATGCGGCATGGCAGAAGATCCGATTTCTCCGGCTTTGATTTTCTGCTTGAAATAATTCATAGCCACGTACTGCCAAACGTCCTTAGAAAGATCTAAAAGGATTGTATTGATTCGCTTCAAGCCGTCAAAAATTGCGGCGAGATTATCGTAATGTTCGATTTGAGTGGTTGGGAAGCTTCGCTCTAATCCCAGGTAATTGCTTACGAAATTAGAGGCGAATGCATTCCAGTCAATTGCAGGATAGGCAACTTTATGCGCATTCAGATTGCCCGTTGCTCCGCCAAATTTCCCTGAGAAAGGCACCTGCTCCAAAAGCTCCACCTGATTTTTCAGACGAACCACAAACACTTCGATTTCTTTGCCCAAACGGGTAGGAGAGGCTGGTTGTCCATGGGTTTTGGCGAGCATGGGAATGTCTTTCCATTCTTCAGCCAAATCTGATAATCGCTCGATCACTTCTTCCAGCAGCGGCATGATGATCTCGTGCAAACCGGTTTTCAGCATCAGCGGAGTTGCGGTATTGTTAATGTCCTGCGAAGTCAAACCAAAATGGATGAATTCTTTATAGTCTACCAAACCCAAATGATCAAACTTCTCCTTCAGGAAATATTCTACAGCCTTTACATCGTGGTTGGTGATTTTTTCCGTGGCTTTGATGGTTTCTGCATCTGCGAGGGAAAAATTCTTCACCAAGGCTCTCAACTTTCCGAAAACCCCGTGATCAAAATCTTTCAACTGAGGCAAAGGCAATTCACAAAGTGCAATGAAATATTCCACTTCCACATGTACCCGATATTGGATCAGGGCAAACTCAGAAAAATAGGCTCGAAGCGGTTCAGTTTTTCCGGCATATCGACCGTCTATTGAGCTTACTGCTGTCAATGCATTTAATTCCATGGTATCGTCTGTTGTTTTGCTGCGCAAAAGATAGGTGAGATTCAGGGGCTTCCTGATTTTAATAAGTGTGCAATTTAGGCTATTGAGGACAAAATCGAATTGCAGTTTTTAGTTTTTTCGAATATGAATATCCGCACTCCTGTCAGTGAATCTTTGGGAAGTGAAAATATTGGAAAACGCAGGTTTGTTGATTTCTTCGGTCTTCCGTCATCGGTCTTCCAGCCAATTACCCAAAGAGAATTCTTCCAAGTATAAAAATGCACATTCAAATTTCCGGATAAATAAAACGATCTCTCCAAACTCATTTTAGAGATTTGAAGTTAAGTCAGGGAAATTCTCTCCGGTTAGATCAAATATTGAACTTTGGAGTTAATTTTGCAGCCGAAAAGACACGTAAAGAGAATATTCCGAATGTTCAATCTATTTAAGAAAAAGAAGGAAGAGGTAAAAACCAGTCAGTTTTTACCACTGAAAGTGAGGGAGGTAGTGAGGGAAACGGCAGATACTGTCAGCCTGTATTTTGAGCAGCCGGAGCCTTATCTGGATTACAAGCCAGGCCAATTTTTAACGATTGTAATGGAGTTTGATGGCAAAGAGCAACGCAGATCTTACAGTCTTTGCACCTCTCCATTTGTAGATCCATTTCCCGGTATTTCTGTGAAAAGAGTCCCCGGTGGCCTTTTTTCAAACTTTTTGGCAGGAAAGATATTTCCAGGAAAGACGATCAATGTTTTGAGACCCTTGGGGAATTTCACCACGGAATTTCATTCTAAAAATAAGCGTCATTTTTTCCTGGTTGCAGGGGGAAGCGGGATCACTCCGATGATGGGAATCCTCAAGTCTGCTTTGATCAATGAGCCTGAGTCGAAAGTCACTTTACTTTACTCCAGCAGGAATCAGGATCAGATTATCTTCAAAAAGACTCTGGAAGAGTTGGAGTCCAAGAATCCGGATCGTCTAAAAGTGATTCATAATCTGAGTCAGCCAAGTGCCGGTTGGATGGGATTGAAAGGAAGATTGGTGAAAGAAACTGTTTTGGTGCTGGCAGCAAAAGCAGAAGATGAAACCGATTTCGAAAAAGTATATTTTATCTGTGGACCAGAAGGAATCATGGATTCTGCAGTTTCAGCTCTTGAGAGTCTGAATGTTTCAAAAGATATAGTTCACCGGGAAAGCTTCTATTCTGCAGCCGCGGATAAAGCTCACGAAGCTGCTTCAAAGGGCAAGATAACAGGTATTCTGACTCGCGATGTGAAAGTAATTCTGGAAGGAGAAGAACATTTGGTCACAGTGTCTCCGGATAAAACTATTCTTGAATCTGGTCTCGCGATGGATTTGAGCATGCCATACAGCTGCCAAAGTGGCTTATGCACCGCATGCAGAGGCAAACTTCTCAGCGGTCAGGTGAAAATGGATGAGGATGCCGGACTGAGCGAAAAAGAAATTGCTGCGGGCTATATTCTTTGTTGTGTTTCGAGGCCTTTGACCGATGATGTCAAAGTCAATATTGAGTAATTAAAACGGTAAATACTCATGTCTATCAGGAGGCGAATTTTCTCTAGGTAACTGGTTGGAAGACCGATGACAGAAGACCGAAGAAATCCAAAATCAATCATTTCCTTGGATTTGATATAGTTTAAAAAACAAGTGGTAAGATTGCGTTTATACCTATAATAAAACCTCCTATTTTGGAAATTCAAGAGATTAGAAAAATCTACAAGCAAACAGAGCAGCGGTCAACAATCGTGATGCTTTTGGCATTGCCGGTTTTTGGAGTAGTCTATTTGTTCTTCGAATCAGGTAAAAAATTGATGGATGTACCTGAGATTTCTGAAGCTCTGGTTTGGATTTTAGCTTCGATTTGCGCCGTTGGATTGATCTTTCAATACTTCCAGTTTGGCCAAAAAATAAAGCTCACCTTCGGAGAGGATGAGCTTTTGGAAAAAGTGAAAATCTATTCCCAGGCTACCAACCAGCGTTATTTTATACTGCTGCTTGCTTCTCTGGTAAGTTCATTAGGTTTGCTTTTGAGTAAAAATCCTGTTTTCACACTTTTATTCGCGATTGTTCTGGTTTTCTTTTCTCTGGCGAAACCAACTCCGGATCGAATAGCCAGGCTGATGAAATTGAAAAAAGAAGATCGGGAATTGATTCGCCTCGCTTCGAGACCAGAGTAAAGGAATTGGAAAAAGGATTCGAATCTCATTTCTAATCCCTTTTCCTTAATCCAAATTTAATTCTCAATCGTAATATTTCCTGAAGAAATCGATCCTCTCACCCATGAGGCGGCACCATTATCGATTTCTAGGGTTTTGCCGGTATTGATTCCTCCCACTTTTAGGTTTCCTGAGGATGCACTTAGCGAGAAATTGAAGGCTTTCAAATCCGAAGATGTCTGAATTCTGAAACTACCTGATGTGCCGTTTAATCTGGTGTTTGGACCCAAACCTGAATTTTCAGCACGGATATTACCGGAGGTAAATTTCAGTGAACCCAACGCGCCAATGTTTGTCAGCTTAGCATTTCCAGATGTAAGCGCTACGCTGAGTTCACCGGAGATTTCGTCAGCAGTAATAGATCCGCTGGTAGATTCGTAATCCACATTTCCTTTGACATTCATAATTTCTGCATTCCCGGAAGTTACTCCAGCGACTACATTTCCGTCCACCCCATCCACATTCAGACTGCCGGAGCTTGCTTTGATGGAAAGATCTCCTTTGATGTCGCTGGCACTGATCCTTCCGGAAGATACTTTTAGGATAGTGGATTCATTTGATACGTTGGCGACGGTCATGCTACCGGAACTACTTCTTAGATCTAAGGCAATTTCCGTTGGGCCGGAAATCTTGATGTAACCTTTGTTTTTGCTGTTCCAGTCGTAGTTGTTTTGTTTGCGCTCGTGGGTGATTTTCAACACGTCGCCTATGGTCACAAAAATGATGTCCTGGTCAGAGTCGTTGGATTGGAGGTAAGCTTCCACTTCAACAGCCGAACCCGATCCTCCCTGGTAGCTTACTTCCAGCCATCCTCCATCTACTTCGATTTTCTTGATGTTGGGGTAGTTTTTCCTAGCGTCTACCAATACATTTTGTGCAAAGCTGACTCCTGCCAAAAGGATCAGGGCAAGTGTCAATGCAAGTTTGTTGTAAAGAGTTTTCATTATATCTGAGTTAGATTAGTTGAAGATTACTCCAAAGCTCATAGCCTGCATTTCCGGGCCTTTTCCGGGCTGAAACAAGTCATTGAGGTCATAGTTGAAAAACAGGTCTATTTCTTTACCAACCCCAATTTCTCCTCGGAGTCCATATCTGAAGTTTTCGATGTGCATGTTTGATTTTTCGTAGAGCTTATTTTCTTCCCCCTCAGCATCGTCGTAGACAAATTTGCCGCGGCCGCCAATCCTGTAGCCAACATATCCTCCAGCCCCTATTCTCAGATTTCCATCATTGGTCTGGATCGAAGGGACCAAA
>VFKK01000328.1 GCA_009885605.1 Cyclobacteriaceae bacterium
CCAGATCCCATTCAATTTCCAAAGCTTCGCTTCCTTTTATGGCTGTCCAGGTATTTTCTGCCAAGACAGCTATACCTTCCAAAGGCTTATCCAAACCTGCCGGAAGTCCTGGTCCGTCTATTTTTATAACCTTTTTCACACCGGGAACAGCCAATGCCTTTTGATCATTGAAAGAAATGACCTTAGCTCCTACTACCGGACTTCGTTTGACCACAGCGATCAGCATATTGGGCAGATTTACATCCGCACCAAAAACTGCTTTCCCGGTCGTAATATCCTTGACATCGTAAATCGGGACATCCGTGCCGACAAGCTTGTAGCTTGAAAAATCCTTCATCTTAAGATCTTCAGGCTTCGGTAATTCCATCACCTTAATTTGCGCTACCAAGTCTCCAAAAGGGATTTTTTTACTTCCTCCCTTCAGAATCACATGGCTGGCCTCGGTATCACATTCCGATGGATCAACTTTCCATTCTTTGGCAGCAGCCTGCACTAACATGTGGCGTGCGGTCGCTCCGGCCTTTTTCATCGGCTCATAAAACATCCTGACGGAAAAGGATCCGTCGGTATTTTGATTGCCGTACTTTTCCTCGTCTCCTTCGGCCTGAACGATTTTGACCAGGCTCCAGTCAGCTCCGAGTTCGTCGGCTACGATCATTGGCAGGGAGGTCCGGATACCGGTTCCCATCTCTGATCTATGAGCCAGGATGGTCACAATATTATCCGAACCGATGGTAACAAAGACGTTGGGAGCGAAAGTGATCAGTTCGCCCTTAGGTCCGCTGCATTGGAAATTGACTCCCAGGACAAATCCTCCAGCGGCAAGAGAACCGAGTTTCAGGAAATCCCTTCTCGAGGCTCTGAAAATCTCACTTCGATCACTTGTGCTGAGCGGATTGGAGACATCAGAGATCTGCTTTTTCAAAAATGGCAATTTAGGCATCATGAGTTTGCTGATTTAGGGAGGGTTAGAGGGATTTGGAGGCAGTAACAATGGCATCCTTGATTCGGTTGTAGGTACCACAACGGCAGAGATTACCTTCCATCGCAGCTTCAATTTCCAGTTCAGAAGGAGTGGGATTTTTGTTCAGCAAAGCAGCCGCATTCATGATTTGCCCTGTTTGGCAGTATCCGCATTGCGGCACCACATGCTCCACCCAGGCTTCCTGAAGCGGATGATCTCCATTTTCAGAAAGTCCTTCGATAGTCGTGATTTCACTATTTCCTACTTCCGAAACCGGCAGGCTGCAGGATCTGACTGCCTCGCCATCGACGTGAACAGTACATGCTCCGCAAAGGGCCTGACCGCAACCGAACTTGGTGCCTTTCATATCCAGTAAATCCCGGATTACCCAAAGCAAGGGCATATCCGCCGAGGCTGTGACCTCCTGTTTTTTACCGTTGACGGTAAGTGTATAATTTTCCATAGATGTGGTGAGATTTTATAAAAGTTACTAAAAATGACTTAATTATGCTCCAATCAAATTCCATTTTTCCCGATAAGGTCTCCAGAGAAGTTCATTGGCAGCATCATCTTTTTTGAAGAGCTCCTTCTTAGAATCCCACTTCAGTGGCTTTTGCAATTTGTATGAAATCATTGCCAAATGCATTGGGAGAGTCATCTGACGGGCATATTCCAGTTTGGATTCCGGTTGCTGACGGGATTTTACAGAATCGATGAAATTTTGCTGATGACCGGGTGAGCGGGTAATGGTTTGGGGGATTTCAGGAATATCACTCCTCACTTGTCCATTCAGTCGGATTTCTCTGGTGCTATAATCGCAAACCAGAGTTCCTTTTGTTCCTTCGAAATACGCTCCAATTCCTTTATCCTTTGCTCCAGGCACATCAGGAGGAGTGGAAGTCCAGTGAAGGTCTAGTTTTTTGAACTTGAAATCTACATTTATCCACTTGGGGGTATCTCCTACTCCATCCGATTTTTCCCCGTTCGCAGTTATTGACTTCAATCCGGTTGGATTAATTGACCACCAAACCACATCAGCGATATGACACCAGAAGTCCTGAAAAATACCTCCGGAATACTCCATGAAATAGCGGTAGTTGAAATGACATTTTTCGGGGGCATACTCTGAATATGCCGACGGACCAAGCCACATATCCCAATTGAGATTGGGAGGAGGGGCCTGATAGGTCAGACTTGGAATTACCGGAGGCTCGCCCGTTCTCCATAGTCGGACTGTTTTGATTTTTCCCAATTCTCCGGACTGAATGATTTCTGCCACCCGATGGTAGTTATCTCCGGCGTGTATTTGCGTGCCCAACTGGAAGATTTTATTGTGCTCGATTTGTGAAGCCAGCATCAACTGACCTTCTCTCATACAATAGGAAAGCGGCTTTTCGCTGTACACATCTTTGCCAGACTGAAAAGCCAAAATGGTAATCTGAGCATGCCAGTGATCAGGAGTGGCGATCGTGACCGCATCCACATCCTGCCTGTCCAGCACATGCCTGAAATCGGTGTAGATTTGAGCTTTGGTATCAGGGTGGATTTTTTTGAGAAGAACCAAAGCTTCCTTTGCGCGATCTTCATCCACATCACATAGCGCTACAATCTCAGCATCGGGGAGATTAGCAAACCAGTTCATGTGAGAAAGACCCATCCCACCCAAACCAATATGAGCCACCCGGACGCGGTCAGAAGGAGCTGCTTTGAGTCCGGTAAAAGGTAAAAACTCTAGTCCCAACGTGGTCAGAACTGAATAGCGCATGAAATCCCGCCTGTTTAGTGAGGTGCTCATAGGAAAGGTGGTTTTATTAGGGTTTAGTAACTAGTTAAAAATTTTCGGTGATATTTTTATCCTGTTAGGGAAGATAGGGTTCAGATTATTTCAGAAAAATGGAAATAAGTTTGCCGAAAAGCGTTTTATCCAGGAAGGCAGAGCAAAAATCTCAAAGAAATTATCAAAAGTAAGTAGCTGATTTTGAAGCAGAGAAAAGGAATCGGAGCTTTAGATCAAAGATTTTTTCCAAAATGGGTTTGGAAAAAATAGCGTAGGCACCTACATTTGCAACACGATTTCCAAAAGCGGTAGTCGAAAATATCAAATTCCTCCTTAGCTCAGTTGGTTAGAGCACATGAC